>JBBSDI010000115.1:0-9859 GCA_038249585.1 Lysobacterales bacterium
CAGTCTCGCGTCCGGCGAATGCGATCGCCGCATCGTCCAGCACCAGCAGATCGGCGCGATAACCGGGCGCGATGGCGCCGATCGGTCGGCCGCTGGCCTGCGCACCGCCTGCCAAGGCTGCCTGCCACAGGCTTTCGCCAACCGAGGGCTGGGAGATGCTGGCGACCACATTGCGACGCCGGTGCTGCAGGCGCTGGCCGTATTCGAGCCAGCGCAGCTCCTCGATCGGCGACACCGAAACGTGGCTGTCCGATCCGATGCCGATCGCGCCGCGCAGGTCCAGCCACTCGCGCAGCGCGAACAGCCCGTCGCCGAGATTGGCCTCGGTAGTAGGACAGAGTCCTGCGACCGCGCCGGTCGCCGCCAGCCGCGCGCGCTCGCCGTCCGACAGGTGGGTCGCGTGCACCATGCACCAACGCGCGTCAACGTCGGCGTGATCGAGCAGCCAGTCGACCGGTCGCGCGCCGCGCGCACGCTGGCAATCGTCGACCTCACGCTGCTGCTCGGCGATGTGGATGTGCAGCGGGCCGCTGCGCGCCACGGGCGAGGCAAGCAGCTGGGCCAGCGCGTCGGGCGCCACCGCACGCAGCGAGTGCACGGCGACGCCGACCGCAGTCTGCGCGTCCTGCCGCTCGCGCAACTGCGCCACCAGTGCGACGAAATCATCCAGCGCGTGGCCGAAGCGCCGCTGGCGCGGCGCCAGCCCACGCCCATCGAAGCCGCCGGCCTGGTAGAGCACAGGCAACAGGGTCATGCCGATGCCGGTATCGCGCGCGGCCTGCAGCAGGGCGTCGCTCATTGCCGATGCCGGCACGTAGCCAGTGCCGTCGGGCCGCTGGTGTACGTAGTGGAACTCGCACACTGCGGTGTATCCGGCCGCCAGCATTTCGACGTACAGCTGTGCGGCGATCGCATGGAGGGTGGCCGGGTCGATGCGCGCGGCGAGCGCGTACATGGTCTCCCGCCACGACCAGAAATCGTCGAGGCCATCGCCGCCGATGCGCTCGGCCTGCCCGGCCATCGCGCGCTGGAAGGCGTGCGAGTGCAGGTTCGGCATGCCCGGAATCAGCCAGCGCCCGAGCGAGGGCAGTCCGCTGCCGGGATCGCCCACAGCCACCTCCGCGATGCCGCCGGCGGCATCGATCGATATCACCACTTCGTGTGCCCAGCCTGCGGGCAGCAGCGCGTGATCGCAGCGGAAACGGCGCGGTGCATGCATGACGCGCTACGGTACGCCGCCACGCGCATCGCGTCGATGCCCGCGGCTACACTGTGCTGCATGTCGCAATCGAAAGCGTCGATAATCCGCAACATCCGGCTTGCCTGCATGGTCGACGACGGCATTGTCGATGACGGCCTGCTCGCCTGGCAGGACGGTAGGGTGACCTATGCCGGTCCGGCTGCAGGATTCTCGGGCTCCGCTGCGCTCGCCTTCGATGGCGGCGGGCGCCTGCTGACGCCCGGGCTGATCGATTGCCATACCCATCTGGTGTTCGCAGGCGATCGCAGCGAGGAGTTCGCGCAGCGGCTCGGTGGCGCCAGCTACGAGGACCTCGCGCGCGCCGGCGGCGGCATCCTGTCGACTGTGTGCAGCACCCGCGCGGCGAGCGAGCAGCAGCTCTACGACGCAGCATTGCCGCGTGCGCGCGATCTGCTGGCCGATGGCGCGACCACCATCGAGATCAAGTCGGGCTACGGTCTGGACTTCGACAGCGAGCGCCGCATGCTGCGCGTGGCGCGGCGCATCGGCCGCTGCCTCGGCATTACGGTGCGCACGACCTATCTGGGTGCGCACAGTCTGCCGCCCGAACATCGCGATGATCGTGGCGCCTACGTGGATGCCGTCTGTGCCGCGATTCCGCGTCTCGCCGCCGAGGGCCTGGTCGATGCGGTGGACGCCTTTGCCGAGCGCATCGCATTCAACGCAGAGGAGGTAACGCGGATCTTCGTTGCCGCTGCCACGGCCGGACTGCCGGTGAAGCTGCATGCCGACCAGCTGTCGGATGGCGGTGGTGCGGCGCTCGCAGCGCGGCATGGCGCGCTGTCGGCCGATCATCTGGAGTTCAGCGACGAGGCTGCGGTTGCAGCGATGGCTGCCGCCGGCACCGTGGCGGTGCTGCTGCCCGGCTCGTTCCTGGTATTGCGCGAAACCCGCCTGCCGCCGATCGCTGCGCTGCGCGCGCACGGGGTGCCAATGGCGGTCGCCACCGATCTGAACCCCGGCACCTCACCATTGCGCTCGCTGCGCATGGCCATGCAGCTGGCCTGCACGCTGTTCGGACTGACGCCACTGGAGGCGCTGCGCGGCACCACCGGCCATGCAGCGCAGGCGCTGGGGCTGTCCCGGCGCAAGGGTGCGCTCGCGGTCGACAGCGATGCCGACTTCGTGCTGTGGGAAGCGCAAAAACCGGCCCAGCTGGCGTATTGGCTGGGCGGCCAGCTCGCGCACTCGGTGTTTGCCGGCGGGCGTCTGGTGGCGGGTGCGGTGCCGCAAGTTGCCAGTCGCTGACCCGGCCGGCGGCGCATGTCACTCGGCCGCAGCGGCAGCGGCTGCTCCAGAAAAAACGGCGAGCCTGCGCTCGCCGTGGTGCCGAACCCGGTGTCCGGGGTTCAGGCCTTCTTCTTCCCCGCGCTGACGGCAGCCTTCTTGACCGCAGGCTTGGCCGGCGCGGTCGCCTTGGCCACCGTCGCGACCTTGGTCTCGGTGTGCGAGCGCTTGTTGCCGTAGCTGCGAATCGAAATCTTGCCCTTGCGGGTCCTGCGGTCGCCCTTGCCCATGCTGCTGCTCCAGATCGTTACGTTAGCGAACGCTCAAGGCTAGCAAGATCCGGGCAACAATCAAGCAGCAGCGCCAGCGCGGGCCGGCTTGACCGCAGCCGAGGGCGCGGCAGGCGGGTGCCCATGATCGGCAGCCGTGCAGCCCGGATGGCGCAAGTAGCGCAGGTTCAAAAGGTGGGTCCAGCCCAACAACAATCCGCCGCAGACCAGTGCGGGCACATGCCACCAGTAGTCGTGCAGCAGCGTCAGGCCCAGCGCGAGCACGATCGACGCAGCGGCGAACCAGCGCAGAACCACCACCTGCCGATGCCGCCGGTAGCCACGACCAATGGCAAACGCGCCGAATAGCAGCGCAAACACCACAAAGAAGACATCGAACGTGTGGCTGCCCCAACCTTCCAGACCGGCCATCGGCATCAGGGCCAATACCAGTGGCATTGCCGCGCAGTGGGCGGCGCACAGCAGCGACGCGGCTGCACCAAAGACGTCGAGACCCGACGGACCGGCGACCGCGCTGACTTCTACGACTGGATTTGGCGCTGCAACTGGGGCATTCATATGAAACACAATAACAGTCTTTGGCTGCGCGCGCGAGCCGCCAGCGAGCGCCGGAGCCATCGCCCCGTGGGCGGAAACAAAGCCCCGTTGGGACTTGACCTGAAGGTCGGCCGCATGAGTTACTTTATAACCTTACAGACCAGCCCGCAGGATCGCCATGCCACGTCAGCATCTGCTTGCCCTCGCCATAGCCGCATTTCTCGCCCCGGCCGCCGTGCTCGCCCAAGCCTCAGCGCGCACGACCAACGGTGCGCGCGCGCTCGAGACCATCACCGTCACCGCCGACCCGCTGGCGCTACCCGGCGATGAGCTGTTGCAGCCGACCGAGGTTCTGGCAGGTGCGGCACTCGACGAACAACGCGCGGGCACCATCGGCGAGACGGTCGCCCGCCTGCCCGGCGTGCAGTCGTCGTATTTCGGCCCTGGCGTTGGCCGGCCGATCATTCGCGGGCTCGAAGGTCCGCGGGTGCAAGTGCTCAGCGATGGCATCGCCGCGCTCGACGTATCCACGCTCAGCGTCGACCACGCGGTGTCGGTCGATCCATTCCTCGCCGACCAGATCGAGGTCCTGAAGGGACCGGCGACCTTGCTGTATGGCAGCGGCGCCATCGGCGGGGTGGTCAACATCGTCGATGGAAGGATTCCATCGCAGCCGGTCGAGGGCATCGGCGGCCGCGTGGAATTGCGCGGCGGCGACGTTAACAATGTGCGTTCAGGCGTGGCGCGCATCGACGCCGGCAACGGCAGTTTCGCGCTGCACGCGGACTATCTGAAGCGCAGTGGCGACAACTTCGACGCGCCCGGCGGCGGCGAGCTGGATAATACCCAGTCCGAGGTCGACAGCCGCGCAGTCGGGGTCGCCTGGACCGGCGATCGCGGCCATCTTGGCGCAGCGCTGTCGCGCTACGACAACCGCTACGGCATTCCGCCCGAACAAGACGAGGACGACACCAGCGGCTCTGCACGGGCCAAGGGCGGCGAAGGCGAGATCGAACTCGACATGCAGCAGCAGCGGATCGATATCGACGGCGTGCTGCGCGATCCATTCGCAGGCTTCGAGTCGCTCGGCGTGCGTATCGGGCACAATGACTACGAGCACGCCGAGATCATCCTCGATTCGGGCGAGGTCGGCACCCGCTTCCTCAATGAGGCGATCGAAGGTCGCATCGAAGCGGTGCATGCGCCGCTCGGTGCATGGCGGGGTGCGCTCGGCGTGCAGTCCAGCCGCCGCGCTTTCGAAGCGATCGGCGACGAAGCCTTCGTACCGCCCAGCGTCACGCGCGATACCGGCGTGTTCGTGGTCGAACGCGCTGAATTCGAGCCGTTCAGCGTCGAGCTCGGCGCGCGCTACGACAGCCAGAGCATCGATCTGGATGCCGGCGGCGGAACCGATCACAGTGCCTACAGCCTCTCCGCTGCGGGCCAATGGGATTTCAGCGACCGCTGGCACGCCACCCTGAACCTCGATCGCGCGCAGCGCGCGCCGCAGGCCGAAGAGCTGTACTCCGATGGCCCGCATGAGGCCACCGGCAGCTTCGAGATCGGCGACGCGAACCTTGTCGAAGAAACCTCGAACCAGGTCGAGCTGGGCCTGCACTGGCACTCGGGAACCATCGAGGCCAAAGTCGCCGGCTACTACAATCGCTTCGACGATTTCATCTATCTGGTCGACACCGGCGCCGAGGAAGACGGTTTGCCGGTGCGCCAGTGGACGCAGGACAACGCGCGCTTCTTCGGCTTCGAGGGCGAGTTCAAGGCGCGGCTTGCCGATACCGCGTTCGGGCGCTTCGATGCGCGCGTGTTCGCCGATACGGTGCGCGGCAATCTGCGCGATGGCGGCGACCTGCCGCGCATCGCACCCTCGCGCCTCGGCGGATCGATCGACTGGTCTTACGACCAGTGGCGCGCCGGGCTTGGCGCGATCGGCTACGCCAGGCAGGACCGGGTCGCCGAACTGGAGAGCCCCACATCCGGCTACACCCTGGTCGACGCCAACCTGTCGTATGCGTTCAAGCTGCCCGCATCCGACTTAGAGCTGTTCGCGGTCGCACGCAACCTCACCGACCGCAGCGCCAGGATCCACACCTCCCTGCTCAAGGATCGCGCACCGCTGCCGGGTCGCGGGATCGCCATCGGGGTGCGCGCTTACTTCTGAGAGCCAGAGCCCGAACGCGCACGCTCGCCGTTGCGTTGCGTCGCAAGGATTTGCGGCGCAACGTCCCGGCGGCGCGCTGATCCTGACCGCCACGCCCGGGTTGTGCCAGACTTGCCAGCGTCGGCAGTGTCGGCAGGGGGACGTTGCTGGCGCTTTCCCACCCCCGACGGCCGCAACGGCTGCAGTCCACTCGGGTGAATCGGCGATGCTGTTGGAAGAGCGCAAGGTCGACGTATCCAGCCTTGTCCTCGGCATGTATGTGTGCCGGCTGGACCGGCCGTGGACCGAGACCCCGTTTCCGCTGCAGGGATTCCTGGTCGAATCGCTCAGCGACGTCGAAACACTGCGACGCTATTGCACCTGCGTTTATGTCGATGTGGAGAAGTGCATCGACCGCACCGAGCGCGGCATGCTGCTGCGGCTGGGTTATCGCAGTGGTCGGGCCGGGCGGCCGCGCCTGCCGGACCCAGCTCCATATCGCAACAGCGTGCCGATGGCCGAAGAGCTGTCGCGCGCGGTCGTCGCGTGGGAAACCGTGCGCGAGTATGCCAACCGCTGCATCGACGATATCCGCAGCGGACGCCAGGTATCGGTCGAAGAACTTGGCGCCACGATGGAGCCGATCGTGGCCAGCGTGGTGCGCAATGCCGATGCGTTCTTCTGGCTCGATGCGCTGCGCACGCGCGGCCCGTATGCGTACAGCCATGCGATCAACTGCTGCGCCCTGGCTACCACCTTCGGTCGCCAACTGGGCTTTCCCCGCGCACTGCTGATCGACTTGGCCAGCGGCGGTCTGCTGATGGATATCGGGATGGCGGCCCTTCCCGATGGCCTGTGCAATCGACCCGGTCCGCTGGACGACGCGCAGCGCGCGCTGATGCGCGAGCACATCGGGTACAGCGTCGCGCGCATGGATGCATCGGGGCTCGGCTATGCGGAACTGGTCGAGATGATCCAGACCCATCACGAGCGCCACGACGGCAGCGGCTATCCGGCCGGCAACGCAGGCCTCGACATTCCGCTCAGCGGACGCATCCTGGGTGTAGTCGATACTTTCGATGCGCTGTGCAACGAGCGCCCGCATCAGTCTGCGATGTCCAAGCACCATGCGCTGCAGGTGCTGTACAAGGAGCGCGACCGGCTTTTCCAGGGCGAGCTGATCGAACAGTTCAGCCAGTGCCTTGGCGTTTACCCGACCGGGTCGCTGGTCGAGTTGTCCTCCGGCGAGGTCGCGGTGGTGATGGCGCAGAATCCGGCGCGCCGACTGTTCCCGCGGGTCACGGTGCTCACGCGACCGGACAAGTCGGTGGACGCGGCATTCCGTCAAGTCGATCTGTGGTTCGAATCGGTGGCCGCTGGCGGACGCCTGTCGGTGGCCAAGGCGCTGCCTCAAGGCGCTTACGGACTCGACCTGGCGGCGTATTTCCTGTGAACCTGCGCGAGCTATCGGATGCGCCCGCATGAGCAGCCGCGATCAGTTCCTTGCGGAAACCGAGCACGCCATCGCCGACGGCGCGCCAGGCGCGCTGGTCGGCATGCTGCATATCCACCTGCGGCGGGTACGCCAGCTGGCGGTAGCCCTCGGCCATGCGTTGGCCGCAGCGGTGCCTGACGCCGTCGAGCTGCGGTTGGCCGAGGTATTGCGTGGCTCCGATCGGGTGTGTCGGATCGGCGAGAACGATTTCCTGGTGTTGATTCCGAACCTGCTCAGTCCCGGACACGCTGAACTCGCAGCGCAGCGCCTGTTGCGCGAGTTCGAGCGCCCGCTCCTGGTGCTCGAGCGCCCGCTGGCAATCGCGGTGGCGATCGGCCTGGCCTGGACACCCGAGCATGCCCGGACTGCCGACGATTTGTCGCGACGCGCGACCGCGGCGGTGGATGCCGCGTTGGCAGTAGGCAGTCGCCTCTCGCTGGCTGTCGGTGCAGCCGAGGATGCGCTGCTGGTCGACGATCTGCGCGATGCGCTGGTCAACAACGAGCTGTCGATCGAGTTCCAGCCGATCGTGGCCCTGCGCAAGAATCGCATCGTGGCGGTCGAGGCGCTCGCACGTTGGCAATGTCCGCGCCGCGGCATGGTCGCGCCGCAGCGCTTCGTGCCGATGGCCGAACAGGGTGGGCTCGCAGCCGAGCTGACCCGCTGGACCCTGCATGCAGGCCTGCGCGAATACGCGCAGTTGCGCGGCCATGATCCCAACCTGCGCTGTGCGATCAACCTCTCGCCGCGCGTGTTCAGCGAATCGGGGCTGGTCGAGCAGGTCGGCGCATCGCTGGCGATCTGGGGCGTGCCGCCGTCGAGCGTGATCCTGGAAGTCACCGAGACCGCGGTGATGGAAGATCCCGAGTACAGCGCTCGCGCGCTGCGCGGCCTGCGCGACACCGGGGTCGGCATCGCGATCGACGACTTCGGCAAGGGCTATTCGTCATTCGCGTATCTGAAGCATTTTCCGGCGACCGAACTGAAGATCGACAAGTCGTTCGTGGCCGACATAGTTCGCGATGAGCGGTCCAGCCGACTGGTGCGCTCGATGATCGACCTCGCACACAGCCTCGGCCTGAGCGTCACCTCGGAGGGTGTGGAGGACGAGAACACCGCGCAGCGCCTGCGCGAGATGGATTGCGACCACGCGCAGGGTTTCCATCTGGGCCGCCCGCGACCGCGCGAGCAGTGGATCGCGGAGTACCGCGCGCGTGCGGCGGGAGAACCGGCGGTGCCGCCGGTGGTTTAGGCGGGACGATTTGGTTCCGTTACCGATCGTGGTGCGTTGAGTAAGTCGAAAGGCAGGTCGGGACGACCTGCCCTGCGATGGGGCGTCGGGGTGCTTAGAACAACTCCACGCTGCCGCTGTCCATCGCGACCTGGCTGACCGGCTTGTGTACGGGCTTCTGCCACTGGTCGCGCATTTCGCGCAGACGGCTGCTGAACTGCTCGATCGCGCGCATTAGCGTCTCGTCGGCAGCGCCGGAGCGGGTCAGCATTTCCTGCAATGAGACCGCCTCGCGATTGATCGCGGTCAGGCGCTGCAGGTGCACGTCGGCCGAGCCGAGCGCCTGGGTGGAGATATCCTCGAACTGCAGCGAACGCACCGCCTCACCGACCGAGCGGTCGATCGCCTCGTTGCAACCGGCTACCTCGCGCATCCCGACCGCCATCGCGTCGTTCATCGTCTGCAGCTGGCCGAGCAGCCGGCTGACCTCGTTCTTGGCATCGCGCGAGCGGTTGACGTCGCGGCTGGCCATCTGGCTGACCGTATCGCGCACCTTGTGCACCGCGTCCTTGGAATTGTGGGCGAGCTTGCGGATCTGCTCGTTGAAGGTGGTCGAGCGCTCCGACAGCGAGCGCACCTCGTCGGCCACCACTGCGAATCCGCGACCGGCCTCGCCGGCGCGCGCAGCTTCGATGGCCGCGTTCAGCGCCAGCAGGTTGGTCTGATCGGCGATCGATTTGACATCTTCGAGCAGGCTGAAGATACCCTCCAGATGCTGGGTCATTTCATCGATGTGAGCGACGGTTGCAGAACTTTGTCCGGACACCTGGTCCAGCGCATCGACCATGCCTTCCATCTGCCGACTGGCCAGATCCGCGAAACGACGCACGTCGATCTGGCTGGAGTCGCCATCGATGATGCGGGTCATCGCCTGGCCTTGCTCGCGCGCTTTGCGGTTCATGGCGTCGAAGCTGGTCTGCAGGTCGCGCACCGCACCGCGCACCAGATTGCGGGTGCGCTCGATCTCGCCGCGGGTGCCGTCGACTTCGCGACCGACGAACTCGCGCAGTTCGGCCAACAGTGCCTGCTGCTCGCGCATCAGCTTCGAATCCGCCGCAGTGGGGCTGAGCCCGGCAGTGGTCAACCACCATACGAAAGCCACCCAGGCCAGGACCATGGTGGTCAACACCGCCAGTGAGGCAGGCCGCGGCACGCCGACGATTTCCACGCCCAGATGCAGCAAGGTCAGCAGGATCGCAGGTGCCAATCGGTAGTAGAGGCGCTTTTGCATGGCGTTTTCCAGTGGGTGTTGTGCGTGTGGCCCGGTGTGCGTGTGGCCAGGTTGCGGTGCGCGCCAGAAGCGCGGGTCTGTTCAGGTCCGATCGATCAGCGCGCAGCCACTTCCCTATCGGCGCTGCTGCCTGCATCTTGAGTGCCGGCCAACTGCAGGAGGCGCTGCGCGATCCGCTCCAGCGGCAGGATCTCGCATGCTGCCCCCAGCTTTACCGCGCTGCCGGGCATCCCCCACACCAGGCTGGTGGCCTGGTCCTGGGCGATGGTGTGGATGCCCGCCTCGCGCAGCTCCAGCAAGCCGCGCGCGCCGTCGTCGCCCATCCCGGTCAGGATTGCAGCCACCGCATTGCGACCCACGCTGTTGCGCACC
>JBBSDI010000116.1:0-9849 GCA_038249585.1 Lysobacterales bacterium
GCTGCGTCGAGCGCGATGGCCTCGCGGACCGACCAGGGCAGTTCTGTACTGGCAGTGGCCGGTGCCGTGAATGCCGGACCCGGCGCACGATCGCCGCTGCTGATCGCCAGCAGCACGCCCAGACCCAGCATCACGCTTGCGGCCAGGGCCTCCGGCCACACGACCCGGCGTGGCGGCAGCGTCGCTTGCGGCGGCGTCGATTGCGCCTGTGTTGATTGCGCCTGTGTTGATTGCGGCTGTGTTGATTGCGACTGCGCCGCAATGCGCGCGGCGATCTGCGGCCACAAATCGCAAGCCGGTGTGGCCGGCTGGCGCATCGCGCGCAGATCGCGCAGCAGTTCGAAGTCGTTCATGCGCTTTCTCCGAAGGTGCGTCGCAGCAGGCCGCGTGCGCGATGCAGTTGTGCTTTGCTGGTGCCGATGGCCATGCCCAGCTCGACGCCGATTTCCTCGTGCGTCCAGCCCTCGATATCGTGCAGCACCAATACCGCGCGCGCCCTCGGCGGCAGCTTCGCCACTGCGCGCTCCAGATCGATCCGGTGCTCACCCAGTCGTGCGACCGGTGCGGCCGCGCTCGACGTGGTCTCGTCGAACGGCGATTCCTGATCTTCCGCGCCGCGTCGCGAGCGCAGGTCCATCAGCGCCACGTTGATCGCCAGACGGTACAGCCACGTACCGAAGCGACTCTCGAAACGGAATCCGGCCAGCTTTTCCCAAGCGCGCACGAAGGCGTCCTGGGTAAGCTCCTGCGCGCGCGCCTCCGCGCCGCCGCACAGACGCCGCATGGCGCCATGCACCCGCCCCACATGACTGCGATAAAGCGCCTCGAAGGCGCGCATATCGCCGCTGGCGGCACGCCGCACCAGCTCGGCGTCGGGGTCGGGGTCGCCGGCACCGGCAATGTCGGGAGTGTGCATCCGGTGGTCGGTCATGGCGAGCATCTTGACCGATCGGATGCGTGAGGGGTGCCGAAAGGTTTAGGCCGGATTGGTCAGGCTCCGTAGCGTGCCGCGAAGCACATGTGGCAACCGATTGTAGGAGCCCACCCCGTGGGCGACCGATGTAGCGGCACGCATCGGATCTGCCGGTCGAGCACAGGGTGCGCTCCTGCCGCCGTAACGCAGGTCGTCGCCGACCTGCCGTCACGGTCGCCACGAACACGGTCGATGCGATGCGCCCGGCGGCGGGTCGGGACGACCCAACCTACGCAATGCGGTCGGCACGCGATGCAGATACGCCGCGACTGGCAAGCGCCCGCGCGGCCACCTGCACGGTGGCCTCATGGATGTCGACGATGTCCTCCACGTTCTCGGCGTACCCGCCGGCCATGCTGATCGCCAGCGGCAGGCCATGGCGCATGCAGGCATCGATCACCTGCCGGTCGCGTTCGCGCAATCCCGCTTTGCTCAGCGCCAGATGGCCCAGCCGATCGCCGTGGTACGGATCGGCACCGGCCAGATACACCACCGCATCGGCGCGCGAGCGCTCGATCGCATGCGGCAGATGCTGCGCCAGCGCGTCCAGATACGCGGCATCCTCGGTGCCATCGGGCAGCGCGATATCGAGATCTCCCGCCGGCTTGACCGCCGGATAGTTACGCGCGCCATGCATCGAGAACGCAAAGATGCTGGGGTCGTCGCGCACCAGCGCGGCGGTGCCGTCGCCATGGTGCACATCGAGATCGACCACCAGGATGCGGCGGGCCAGCCCATGCGCCTGCACATGGCGGGCAGCGACTACCGAGTCGTTGAACACGCAATAGCCCGCGCCATGATCGGCGGCAGCGTGATGGGTGCCGCCGGCGAGGTTGATACTGATCCCGTCGCCGTCGATCGCCGCAGATAGGGCCGCGATCGTCGCGCCCGACACGCGGCGCGAGCGTTCGGCCATCTTCAGCGACCACGGAAAGCCGATGCGGCGCTGCTCTTTTTCCGACAGCGTGCCGCCGAGTACGCGCGCGATGTAGTCCGCGCCGTGCACGCGCGCGAGGTCGTCCGCACTTGCAGCCGCGGCTTCGCCCAACACGATACCGAGCCGCTCGCTGGCCGCTGCCACGCGCGCATGCAGCAACGCGTACTTGACCATCGGAAAGCGATGGCCCGGCGGCAGCGGCAACACGAATTGGTGGCTGTACCAGACCCGCACTGGCGCGCCGCTCAGCCCGCGGCTGCGCGCTTGGGTGGCACATCGGCGGCCGCAAGAGCCGCACTGACGCGGGCGTGTTCATCGAGCAACGCATGCGGCATGCGGTCACCAAGCTCGGCCAGGAATTGACCGATCTGCGCGAACTCCGCGCGCCAGCCCGGCAGGTCGACATGCGTCAATTCCTCGGCCGCGCCCACCGGCAAGTCGAGCCCGGCGAGGTCGAGATCCGCGCGACGCGGCAGCCATCCGATCGCAGTGTCCAGTGCATCGACGCGCCCGGCCGCGCGCGCGACGATCCATGCCAGCACGCGCATGTTGTCGCCGAATCCAGGCCACAGGAAGCCACCATCGGCGCCCTTGCGGAACCAGTTGACCTGGAACACCGGCGGCAGTTTCAATCCACGCTGGCCCAACGACAGCCAGTGCGCGAAGTAGTCGGCGAAGTTGTAACCGCAGAACGGCTTCATCGCCATCGGATCGCGGCGCACCACGCCGACCGCGCCGGTCGCGGCCGCCGTGGTCTCCGACGCCATCGACGCACCGGCCAGCACGCCGTGCGTCCAGTCGCGCGTGTGCAACACCAGCGGCACCAGCGACTCGCGGCGCCCGCCGAACACGATCGCACTCAGTGGCACACCGGCCGGGTCGTCCATCGTCGGCGATGCCGATGGACACTGCCGCGCTGCCACGGTGAAGCGTGCATTGGCATGTGCGGCAGGGCCATTGGCCGGATCGTAAGCACGGCCCTGCCAATCGAGGGCCGGCACGCGATCGTCGAGGCCCTCCCACCATGGCTGGCGGTCTGCGGTCAGACCGACGTTGGTAAAGATGGTGTCGCGGTTCAACATCGCCAGCGCGTTGGGATTGGTCTTCGCGCTGGTTCCCGGCGCCACGCCGAAGAATCCGGCCTCGGGGTTGATCGCCCACAGGCGGCCATCCGGTCCGGGGTGCATCCAGCAGATGTCGTCGCCAACGGTCCACACTTTCCAGCCGCGCTCGATGTAGGCCGCCGGCGGGACCAGCATGGACAAATTGGTCTTGCCGCATTGCGACGGAAACGCTGCCGCGATGTAGTGGATCTCACCGGCCGGGTCTTGAATGCCCACGATCAGCATGTGCTCGGCCAACCAGCCCTCGCTGCGCGCCTGCCACGAACCGATGCGCAGCGCGTGGCATTTCTTGCCGAGCAGTGCGTTGCCGCCGTAGCCGGAGCCGAAGCTCTTGATCGTCAGCGTTTCGGGGAAATGCAGGATCAAGCGCTTGTCGGGGTCGAGCTCGCCGAGTCCGTGCACACCCTTGACGAACTGCCCCTCGCGCTCGATACGCGCGAGCGCGGCCGCGCCCATGCGTGTCATCAGCCGCATGTTGGCGACCACGTAGGGACTGTCGGTGAGCTCCACCCCGCAACGCGAAAACGGCGAATCGATCGGGCCCATGCAGTACGGCACCACGTACAGCGTGCGCCCGCGCATCGAACCTGCAAACAGCGCGTCGATCTTCGCGTGCGCCTCGTCCGGTTGCATCCAATTGTTGTTCGGGCCGGCATCGTCGCGCTCGCGCGTGCACACGAACGTCAGATGCTCGACGCGGGCCACGTCGGATGGATGCGAGCGATGCAGGAAGCAGTTCGGATGGGTGTCCTCGTTGAGCGTCAGCAGGTCGCCACGCTCGACCATCATTCGGGTCAGCGCCGCGTACTCGGCATCCGACCCATCGCACCAATGGACGCGATCGCATGCGCTCAATTGCGCGACGGAATCGACCCACGCATTCATGCTGGCGAGCTGGCTGGACATCAGGAATGGCTCCGGCCCGAACGGGCCTGACGGACGGCAAAGTCGGCCCGCAACGTTATCGATGCCGCGTGATGCTTGCAATCATCGCGACCCATTCGCGTGTGCTGCATCGCAACGGAACTCATGGTGGAATCAGCGTGTCGATGACGTGCTGCACATAGGCCTCGAATTCCTCGGCATCGAGCCGCGGGGTGCGCAGTTGCATCGACAGCTGCAGGAACCCGGCATACGCGGAATACGCCAGCCGTGCGCGGTCGAGCGCGTCGCGCCGATTCAGTCCAAGCGCCTTGAACGCGAGCGCGAGGTACTGGATGCGCCGTTGCGACAGCCGTTGCATCACCGGCCGCACCGCCGGATGGTCCAGGGACTTCAGCAGGGCCGAATAAATCACGTGCGAGCGCATCTCGCGGGTGGTGCGGCGAAACAGTTCGACCAATCGCTCGCGCGGATCGGCGATCTTGTCGGCCTGTCCGGTGAGGGTGTCTGCATCGGCTTGTTCCCAGCGCCGCAGGGTCGCCTCGAGCAGTTCATCGCGGCTGGCAAAGTGCCAGTAGAAGCTGCCCTTGGTCACGCCAAGGCGGCGCGCCAGCGGCTCGACCGCGACTGCTGCCACGCCCTGCTCTGCCAGCAGGTCGAGGGCGGCGATTTCCCAGTCGGCCGCACTCAGGCGGCTGCGTTCGGCGCGGGCGGATATCGAACTCATGGCGGCGGTGGAGTCCAGGATCTGACACATCCATACGGTAGCGTATTGACAGCGCCAAAAGAAGCCCAACATACTCACCCGTATGGTCGCTGCTGTCGCACTGCAACACCGTGGTCCCGAGCTCGGTCGCCTGCCGGCAGCCGACGGCGTGCTGCTGGCCTACGAGATCCACGGGCCGGCCGCTGGCGCACCGCTGGTATTCGCCCACGGCTTCGGCCAGACCCGCCATGCGTGGCGCAGTACTGCGAGCGCGCTGGGCGCGCTCGGCTATCGCGCGCTCACCGCCGATGGCCGCGGCCACGGCGACAGCGGCTGGATCGACGATGGTGAGTACCGCCTGCAGCATTCGATCGACGACGCGGCGCGACTGAGCGCGCTGGCCGGCGAGCGACCGGTCTGGATCGGCGCATCGATGGGCGGTCTACTCGGCATGGTCGCCGAGACCAGTCAGCCGGGCGGGCGCTTTGCAGCACTGGTGCTGGTCGACATCACGCCACGCTGGGAGACCCGCGGCGTCGACCGCATCATCGGTTTCATGCGCGCGTATCCACAGGGCTTCGCGTCGGTGCACGACGCGCAGGCCGCCGTACGCGAACACCTGCCGCACCGCGCCGACGATCGCGATCCATCGCGCCTGCACAAGCTGCTGGTGCGGATGGACAACGGCCGCCTGCGCTGGCACTGGGACCCGCGCCTGCTCGACACCATCGCGCACGAGACCCAGCACTGGTCGGCGCGCCTGCCGCTGATCGCGCGCGAGCTCGCACTGCCGGTGCTGCTGGTCAGTGGCGGTCGCAGCGACGTGGTCTCGCAGCAGACCATCGAAGAATTCCGGCAACTGGTTCCGCACGCCGAACACCACATGGTCGACGATGCCACCCACATGGTGGTCGGCGACGCCAACGATCGTTTCACCGCCACCATCACCGATTTTCTGATACGTCTCGGCCACGCGCCGCGGCGCGCCGCCACCTGAGGAGCAACACATGGGCACTTTCGCCAACTGGATTCCACTGCTGGCCCTGGTCACGGTCGCGCTGGCCTGCGCGTTCTGGCGCACGGGTCTTCGCACCTGGACTGTGGCCAGTGTCGTCGCGCTGCTGGCAGCCGCAGCACTGGCGCAGCCGCACTGGCTCGGATGGGCGATCCCCGCCGCGCTGCTGGCGCTGATCGCGGTGCCGCTGAACCTGCCGGGCCTGCGCCGCAATCTGATCAGTTTCCGCGCACTCCAGCTCTATCAGGGCATGACGCCACAACTTTCGGAAACCGAAAAGGTCGCTCTGGAAGCCGGCACCGTCGGCTGGGAAGGCGAGCTGTTCAGCGGTCGGCCGCAGTGGAACAACCTGCTGGCGGTGCGCGCGCCGCAGCTGACCGCCGATGAGCAGGCGTTCATCAACGGCCCGGTCGATGAAGTCTGCGCGATGACCAACGAGTGGGAAGTCAGCCACGAGCTGGCCGATCTGACCCCGCAGGTCTGGGACTATCTGAAGAAGCACCGTTTCTTCGGCATGATCATCCCGAAGGAATATGGTGGCCTGGGTTTTTCCGCCTACGCGCACCACTGCGTATTGAACAAGGCCTCGAGCGTCTCGGGCACCCTGTCGTCGACCATCGCTGTGCCCAACTCGCTGGGCCCGGCCGAACTGCTGCTGCACTACGGCACGGATGAGCAGAAGAAGCACTACCTGCCGCGCTTGGCGCGCGGCGAAGAGATTCCGTGCTTTGCCTTGACCAGCCCGTGGGCCGGCTCCGATGCGACCTCGATTCCCGACTACGGGATCGTGGGCAAGGGTATGCACGAGGGCAAGGAAGTGCTCGGCGTGCGCCTGACCTTCGACAAGCGCTACATCACGCTCGCACCGGTCGCCACCGTGATCGGGCTTGCGTTCCGCCTGCACGATCCCGAGCACCTGCTCGGCAGCGAATCCGATCGCGGCATCACGCTCGCGCTGGTTCCGCGCAGCACGCCGGGGCTGGAGATCGGTCGTCGCCATCTGCCGCTGAACATGCCGTTCCAGAACGGTCCGGTGCGCGGCAAGGACTTGTTCGTGCCGCTCAGTGCGCTGATCGGCGGCGAGCAGTACATCGGCCACGGCTGGCGCATGCTGGTCGAGTGCCTGTCGGTAGGCCGCTCGATCTCGCTGCCCTCCTCGGCCGCCGGGGGCGTGCGCGCGGTCGCGGCGGTCACCGGCGCCTATGCGCGCATCCGCAAGCAGTTCCAGATGCCGATCGGCCGCTTCGAGGGCATCGAAGAAGCGCTGGCGCGGATCGGCGGCTATACCTATGCGATCACCGCGCTGGCACGGATGACCGCGCACGCGGTGGACCTTGGCGAGAAGCCGGCGGTGCCGTCGGCCATCGCCAAGTACCACGCCACCGAGTCCGCGCGCGAAGTGGTGCGCGACGGCATGGACATCCACGGCGGCAAGGGCGTGATCCTCGGCCCGCGCAACTACATCGGTCGCGCCTGGCAGGGCGCACCGGTGGCGATCACGGTCGAGGGCGCGAATATCCTGACCCGCTCGATGATCATCTTCGGCCAGGGTGCGATCCGCTGTCATCCATACGTGCTCAAGGAGATGCAGGCCGCGCAGCTGCCCGATCGCGACGAACGCCTCGCGACCTTCGACCGCCTGCTGTTCCAGCACATCGGATTCGCGATCTCCAACGCCGCACGCTCGTTCTTGCTGGGTCTGACGCTGGGCAAGCTGGGCGCAGCCCCTGGCGATCCCTACACCCGCAAGTTCTATCGCAAGCTCGGCCGCTATTCGGCCACCCTTGCGCTGGTGGCCGACACCGCGATGCTGACCCTGGGCGGCAAGCTCAAGCAGAAGGAACGCCTGTCGGCGCGCCTGGGCGATGTGCTGAGCCATCTGTACATCGGCTCGGCGATGCTCAAGCGCTTCGAAGACCAGGGCCGACCGGCCGCCGACCAGCCGCTGCTGGCGTGGGCGATGCACGATTCGATCTACAAGATGCAGATGGCGCTGGACGGTTTCCTGCGCAATTTCCCGCTGCGTCCGGTGGCCTGGGTGTTGCGCGCACTGGTGTTCCCGCTCGGCCTGCGTGAAGTCGCACCCGGCGATCGACTCGGCCATCGCGTGGCCGGCATCCTGCTCGCACCCTCGGAATCGCGCGACCGTCTGTGCGAGGGCATCTTCTACGGCAGCGGCCCGCTGCACTGGACGGGCTATCTGGAGCGCGCGCTGCCCAAGGTGATCCAGGCAGAGCCGGTCGAGCGCAAGCTGGCCAAGGCGATCAAGGCCGGCCAGATCAAGGCGCTCGACGTGCCGGGCCAGTACGACGAGGGCGTGCGCATCGGACTGCTCAGCAGCGCCGAGCGCGACCTGCTCGCGGAAGTCCGCGCGATCACCATCGAAGTGATCTCGGTCGACGACTTCGACAGCGAGGAGCTGATGAGCGTCAAGGCGGCACGCAAGACCAGCCTGCGCTCGGTCGCCTGAGCCAGTGGCGCGCTCGCCGCTGGCGATGTTCCAGCGGCTCGGCGGCAGCGCGCCGGGTCGCTGGCTGTTCACCCGCCTGGTGTGCCTGCAGGCGCCCTACTTCGGCAGCATCGCGCCGGTAGTCGAAGAACTCGCGCCCGGCCGCTGTGTGGCGCGCATCAAGGACCGCCGCGGCGTGCACAACCACATCGGCACCGTGCACGCGATCGCGCTGTGCAACCTCGCCGAACTCACCGCAGGCTTGTGCACCGAGGTCACGATCCCGGCGAGCATGCGCTGGATCCCGAAGGGCATGACCGTGCGCTATCTGAAAAAGGCCAGCGGCATAATGACGGCGACCTGCACGGTGCCTGCCGCTACCAAAGGCGTGGCGCAGGACCTGCTCGCGCATGTCGACGTGCGCGATCCGGCCGGCGAGATCGTGTTCGATGCGGATGTGGCGATGTATGTGACTTTGCGCAAGGGCTGATCGCGGATTCGCGGCCGCACCCCCGTCTGTGCGGCCGAATGGTCCCCCGACCAAAGGGTGCCAGTATTGTTAGGCGAGACCGGCTCTCGGTGCCGATACCGGTCGCGCCTGGCTCTGCATCATGTGATGTACCCTACCTTGGAGGCTTACGGGACGACTTTCCGCCGGAGGGTTGGCTCACATGGAAACTGCACGCTGCATTCGGATTGACAATGGCGACTTTCACCCCCTAATCCCGCCCGCCGACAAACATTGGCGTCATTGGCTAAGCATTCTTTGCATACCATGCGTCGGCATATCCGAAGCGTCTGCGCAGGAGGCCATCCCACCTCGCACTGAGCCGCTCGTGGTCTTGCGGGCAGATGGCAGCATAGGTGCAGAGCTCATCGAGAACCGCCTTTTCGTCCGCGCAAGCTACAAGGTGCAACCCAACGTGCTTGGGATTGCGCGTCGACCCCAGTCAGTGTCAGTGCCGTCAATCCGAGGGCGTGCGACGCAAAGCTTTTCGCAGGCCCGCTTTGAGCCGCGTGAGGGATTTTCTGTCGACGATGACGGCAACATCATCGTCGATTCTGACCCGGCCAACGTCAGCTACTTCTGGTACGGAAAAAATGGTCGCGACCATCTGTTCCTGACCGTAAGTCGCGGTCTGGTGAACGGCATGGTGTATGGGCCAGGCCTCCGGTTCGGTCTTTCGAGCGCCGGCGGCACTGCAGTGTTGCGCGATATCGACGCGGCCGCTGTTGACGCAGGCGGATGTGCCACCGAAGCGGCTCGTGTCGCTGCAACCGATCCCGACGCGTCAAAAAGGTTCGCTGCGCTGACGTTGCGCTTACCCGCCGCGCCGGCGTCAGTAAGCTTCGAGCAAACAGTGGCTGCGTTGCCCAAACACAGCGCACGCATCACGCTGCTGGTGTACTACACAGGTGCGGCCCTTGACCTGTTCCGCACTGCAGACCCCAATTTCAACCCGCTGCCCCTCTACAGGGTCGGGCGACGGCTTTGATCGACGAGCTCAATCAATCGCTGCGCAATTCGGGAGATCCCTACTACCTCGAGTTCACGCAGCAGGGGTCGCTGGTCAATCTGGCGGGATATAACGAGAACAGCGGTGTCGTCAACCCGAATGATCGCTTTGTCGGTCATCTAACGCGATTGCGAGAGTGGGGAATCGGCACATTTTCGACACCACCTCAAGCACCGCGTCGCGAAACCGAGGGTGCCGACTTCGCTATCCTGCTAGTCGCGGATCAAGGTAATCCCACGGCAGACC
>JBBSDI010000117.1:0-9726 GCA_038249585.1 Lysobacterales bacterium
ACCGGAGTCGCGACACCCTGCGATGTTGCAGTCGCCCGCATGCCGGCTCCCACAGATTGATCGGCGGGCGGTGGAGTCGCCTGCATGCCGGCTCCCAGCCCGTGCGCGTCGCGCGAAGGCCGCCCCTCTCCGAGCGGCCGGGTCGCGGCCGGGGGGCGCGGCCTGGTCCGCTTGGGGTGTGGGTGCTGCTCTGGCCGCGACCGGAGTCGCGACACCCTGCGATGTTGCAGTCGCCCGCATGCCGGCTCCCACAGATTCGAAGCTCGGGAGTAGACGGCGATGGACGCCTGCACAGATCCCCACGCCCTCACGCTGCGGAGACCTCTCAACTACCGCTCTGGTAGCGGCGGTGGAGCACGCCAACACGCTGCACGTAGACCTTGGTTTCTTCGAACGGCGGCACCCCGCCATAGCGCTTCACCGCGCCCTCGCCGGCGTTGTACGCTGCCGCCGCCATCTGCACGTCGCCGCTGTAGCGGGTCAGTAGACCGGCCAGGTGCTGGGTGCCGGCCTCGATGTTCTGCTGCGCATCGAAGGCATTGGTCACCCCGTACATGCCCGCGGTGCCAGGCATCAGCTGCATCAGGCCCTGCGCGCCCTTGCGCGACAGCGCCTCCGGGTTGAACGCCGACTCGGCATGGATTATCGCGCGCACCAGTGCCGGGTCGACCTGCCAGCGCACCGCCGCATCGGCGATCTCGCGCTCGTAGGCGGTCATGTTGAGCCGGGTGCGATCCCAGTTGATCGGAGAGCGCGGATCGCAGGCCGGGCAGAACACGTTGATCACGGTGTAGCTGCGGTTGCGCGGACGCTGGTCGGTGTAGTGCAGCACGCCCTTGGCATCGCGGAACTTGAACACCGATGCGCGGTTGCTGGCCGGGCGCTCGCCGGGCGCGCTCGCGGTGACTGCGGTGCTGGTGCTGCGTGCACGATCGCCAGGCACGTTCGAGTAGTGGGTCACGCCGGTCTTGTCGACCCATTTCACGATGCCGCTGGCGCGTGCGTCGGGCGTGGCAATACCGGCGCTCGCCACCAACGCGAGAACGGCCAGGAAACGAATGGAGGCGGCTTGACGCATGGGATGCAAGTGTCCGTTAACGCTGGATAAATTCCAAGCATGTTCGAGACCGCGGGCACCACCGCCGGGTTCCCCGGACTGGCCGCTGGTCGGATCCGGGCCTACAATGCTCGCCCAGTCCGCCAATAGCGAGCAGCGCCCCACGTGGCCGGCAAGCTCTACATCAAGACCCACGGTTGCCAGATGAACGTGTACGACTCGGCCAAGATGGCCGACGTGCTGGCGGCCTCGCATGGGCTTGAACTGACTACCGACGAGGCGGCGGCCGATGTCATCCTGGTCAATACCTGTTCGATCCGCGAACGCGCCCAGGACAAGGTGTACTCCCAGCTCGGCCGTTGGAGGCAGCTCAAGCAGAACAATCCGCAACTGGTGATCGGCGTCGGCGGCTGCGTGGCCAGCCAGGAGGGCGAGGCGATCATCGAGCGCGCGCCGTACGTCGACCTGGTGTTCGGGCCGCAGACCCTGCACCGGCTGCCGCAGATGATCGATGCGCGCCGCAGCACCGACAAGCCACAGGTCGACATCAGCTTTCCGGAAGTCGAGAAGTTCGACTGCCTGCCCGAACCGCGCGCCGAGGGCCCCTCCGCCTTCGTCTCGATCATCGAAGGCTGCAGCAAATACTGCTCTTTCTGCGTGGTGCCGTATACGCGCGGCGAGGAAGTCAGCCGCCCGTTCGACGACGTGGTCGCAGAAGTCGCCAAGCTCGCCGCGCAAGGCGTGCGCGAGGTGAACCTGTTGGGCCAGAACGTCAACGCCTACCGCGGCCCGATGCACGATGGCGAGACCGCCGACCTCGCACTGCTGATCGAAACCATCGCGCGGATCCCGCAGATCGGCCGCATCCGGTTCACCACCTCGCACCCGGTGGAGTTCACCGAGCGCCTGGTCGAGGCCTACCGCAAGGTGCCCAAACTGGCCGCCTTCCTGCACTTGCCGGTGCAGTCGGGCTCCGACCGCGTGCTGGCGGCGATGAAGCGCGGCCATACCGCCATCGAGTACAAATCGAAGCTGCGCGGGCTGCGCGAGGCGCGCCCGGGGATCTGCATAAGCTCCGATTTCATCGTCGCTTTCCCCGGCGAAACCGAGCAGGATTTCGAAGCGACGATGCGCCTGATCGAGGAGGTCGGCTTCGACCAGAGCTTCTCCTTCGTCTATTCGCGGCGCCCCGGAACGCCGGCGGCAAGCCTCGTCGACGACACCCCGGAAGCGGTCGCGAGCGCGCGCCTGAAGCGCCTGCAGGACAAGCTCAACCGCAACGCCGCCGCGATCAGCGAAGCGATGGTCGGCAGCACGCAAATGGTGCTGGTGGAGGGCAGCAGTCGTCGCGACGGTGCGGAGTTGTGCGGCAAGACCGAAAACAACCGGACGGTCAACTTCGATGGCCACCCGCGCCTGATCGGCAGCTTCGTCGCGGTCCAGATCACCCAGGTGATGCGCAATTCGCTGCGCGGGCGGGTGCTCCGTCACGAGGACGCGGCGGTCGCCTGAGATGCCGATGCCGACCGCACTGACCACCCGCGACTTCGTCCTCGATCCGCCCGACAACGAGCGGCTGTCCAACCTGTGCGGGCCTTTCGATGAACACCTGCGGCAGATCGAACTGCGGCTGGGCGTGGAGCTGGCCAATCGCGGGCATATCTTCCGCGTGACCGGCAGCGAGCACACGGTGGCCCTCGCCGAGCGACTGCTGCGCAGCCTGTGGGAGCGCACCGGGCAGCACACGCTCGACGGTCACGCGCTGAACCTGTTGTTGCAGGAATCGGGGATCGAACAGCTTGCCGGTCGCGATGCCAGCGGCGCGCAAGTGGTCGAGATCAAGGTCAAGCGCGGCTCGATCCGCGGCCGCGGCCCCAATCAGGTGAATTACCTGCATGCGATCGCCACCCACGACATCAGCTTCGGCATCGGTCCGGCCGGCACCGGCAAGACCTATCTGGCCGTGGCGATGGCGGTCGAGGCCCTGCAGGCCAGCCGCGTGCAGCGCATCGTGCTCACGCGCCCGGCGGTGGAGGCCGGCGAGCGTCTGGGTTTCCTGCCTGGCGATCTGACCCAGAAGGTGGATCCCTATCTGCGCCCGCTGTACGACGCGCTGTGGGAAATGCTTGGTTTCGAGAAGGTCGCCACGCTGATGGAGCGTAACGTCATCGAGGTCGCACCGCTGGCCTTCATGCGCGGGCGCACGCTCAACGACTCGTTCGTGATCCTCGACGAGGCGCAGAACACCTCGATGGAGCAGATGAAGATGTTCCTGACCCGGATCGGCTTCGGCTCGTGCTGCGTGGTCACCGGCGATCTGACCCAGGTCGATCTGCCGCGCTCGCAGGTCCCCGGCCTGCGCCATGCGATCGAGGTGTTAAGTGGCGTCAAGGGCATGAGCTTCACATTCTTTACCGCCCGCGACGTGGTGCGCCACCCGCTGGTGGCGCGCATCGTGGAAGCCTATGAGGCGCACGAATCGCGCGACCACAACCGACCCGATTGAGCAGCAAGCGACGCGTTTGATGCGTTCGGCCACGGCGACGGGGCCCGCTGGGTGTAGTCTGAACCGACGAACCCGCCTGTGCCCTGATGAAAGCCACCAAAATAACCGTTGCCGTGTCCTACGGCGTGCCACACGCCGGGCTGCCGATCGCAGCCCAATTCCAGCGCTGGATCGAAGCGGCCGTCGGCAAGCAGCGCGCTGCTGCCGAAGTATCGCTGCGCGTGGTCGACGCCACGGAAGGCCATGAACTGAACATGCGCTATCGGCACCGCGACTACGCCACCAACGTGCTGTCGTTCAAGGCCGACCTGCCACCTGGGCTGGATATTCCCTTGCTGGGCGATATCGTGCTGTGCGCGCCGGTGATCGCCAAAGAGGCCGAGGCGCAACGCAAGCCGATCCTCGAGCACTGGGCGCATCTGACCATCCACGGCACCCTGCATCTGCTCGGCCACGACCACGAAACGCCGGCCGAGGCGCGCGAGATGGAATCGCTGGAACTGCAGATACTGGACACCTTGGGCATCCAGGACCCCTATACCGAGCGTCAGTGAAGCTCGAACTGCGCTATGGGCGCACGCGGAAAAAATTAGGCAGTACCCTGTTTTTATTGGATTTTTCCACGTATCCTCGGCGCCAGTGGGAGATCGACGCAGTGCTGCCATCGTGCTGCGATACACTTCCCGTCCCCGCCCAGCAGGGCAGCCGTCTTGTGACCCATGACCGAGGACCCGAGTAGCAGCGGTTCCGGGAGTCGTTCCTGGTTCGATCGCCTGACGCAGGCGATCTCCGGTGAACCCCGGAACCGCGAAGAGTTGCTGGAAGAACTCCGCAACGCGCAGGCCAATGGCCTGATGACATCCGACACCCTGGCCATGATGGAGGGTGCAATCGCGGTGGCCGACCAGGTCGTCGCCGACGTGATGATCCCGCGCGCGCAGATGGTCACCGTGAGCATCGCCGCGACCCTGCCGCAGATCCTGCGCGTAGTGGTCGAATCCGGCCATTCGCGATTTCCGGTCACCGGCGAGGATCGCGACGAGATCCGCGGCATCCTGCTGGCCAAGGACCTGCTCAAGTGCTTCGGCGAAGGTGGCGAGAGCCGCGACATCCGCAGCCTGCTGCGCAAGGTCGCGATGATTCCCGAGTCCAAGCGACTCAACGAGCTGCTCAAGGATTTCCGCATCAACCGCCAGCACATGGCGATCGTGGTCGACGAATTCGGCGGCGTTGCCGGACTGGTCACCATCGAGGACGTGCTGGAAGAGATCGTCGGCGATATCTCCGACGAGCACGACGAAGACGAGGCGATCGGCCGCATCGTCGCGCAGCCCGATGGTCGCTGGCTGGTCAATGCGCTGACTCCGATCTACGAGTTCAACGAGCGCTTCGGCACCAGCTTCGCCGACGATGAATTCGACACCGTGGGCGGTCTGGTGACTGCAGCGCATGGCCATCTGCCGGGCATCGGCGAGGCGATCGATCTGGAGGGCATCGAGTTCAAGGTCACCCGCGCCGACGGCCGTCGACTGCAGCAACTCGCAGTGCAACTGCCCGCCAAGTCCTGAGTCGCATGCGCACGCTGGCATGTCGGGTCTGCGCGCTGCTGGCGCTGTGCGCGAGCCCGTGGCTGCTGGCACAGGCGCCGGCGCAGTGGACCGCCGGCCAGCCGGGCGAATCGCTTGAGGTCGCACTCCTGACCGTCGGCCCGGGCGACATCTATTGGCAGCGCTTCGGACACAACGCGATCTGGATCCGCGATCGCGCGGGCGGCACCGAGGCGCTCTACAACTACGGCATCTTCGATTTCGCCGAACCGGGATTCCTGTTCAAGTTCCTGCGCGGCGACATGTACTACTCGATGGCGGCACGACGGCCGGCCGACGACATCGCGCAGTATGAATTCGAACAGCGGCGCGTATCGGTTCAGGCGCTCAACTTGAGCCCGCCACAACGGATCGCGCTGCACGATTTCCTGCAATGGAACGCGCGCCCGGAAAACGCCCGCTATCGCTACGACTATTTCCGCTCGAACTGTTCGACCAAGGTGCGCGACGCACTGGACGCAGCACTCGGCGGAATCATCAAGGCATCCAGCAGCGGGCGCTCGCGCGGCAATACCCGGCGCTCGCACGCGCAGCGCCTGACCTCGCCCGACCTGCTGGTGTATCTGGGCGTGCACGCGGGACTCGGCCCATCCACCGATCAGCCGATCGATTTCTGGGACGAGATGTTCGTGCCGATGGAACTTCAGTGGCGGCTGCGCGAGATACGCGTGCGCGACGATGGCGGCAACGATGTGGCGCTGGTCGCCAGCGAAATCGAGATCAATGAAGGCCGCATCGCGGAGCCGCTGAACCCGCCAGACTGGACGCGATACTTTCTCGCCAGCGGCCTGCTGCTTGCAGCCCTGCTGTACTGGCTGGGCAGTGCGGCCGGCATGCGGCGGCGCGCCTTCGGGGTTGTCGCCGGCGCGCTGTGGCTGGTCGCGGGACTCGGCGGGATCATCCTTCTCGGGCTTTGGTTCGGCACCACCCATGATGCGGCCTGGCGCAACTACAACCTCGCCCTGTTCCATCCGCTGTGCCTGCTGCTGCTGCCGACGGCTTGGCGCGCGCTGCGTGGCCGCACGCCGCAGGGCCGCAGCGGCGCGTGGATTGCCGCGCTGATCCTGGCCTCGGCTGTCTGCGCGTGGCTGCTGCTGGTACTGCCCGGCTACCGCCAGCAGATGATCGACTGGATCGCACTGTGGCTGCCGGTCCATGCGAGCGCATGGTGGATACTGCGGCGCCAGCCCGGGGCGGACTGATCGCCGCGGATTGCGACTTTTCCGGCAACGCCGCATGATGCCGTGCACCAATCGAAGGTCGCGTCGTGGACATCACCCTCAATCGCAAACCCGAGGTCCAACTTCCCGCTGCGAATCCGGACTCCGCCGCGTCGATGGTGGTCAACTGCGCCGCCTACGACCGCACCGGCAAGCGTCTGCCCGAGTTTACGCTCGACCGGATCAGCGATGTGCTGGCCGAGCCCGATACCTTCGTGTGGGTCGGCGTTCACGAACCCGACGAAGTCCTGCTGGAGAAACTGCAGGAAGAGTTCGGCCTGCACGATCTGGCCATCGAGGACGCCCATCACGCGCACCAGCGGCCCAAGATCGAATCCTATGGCGAGTCGCTGTTCGTGGTGCTGCACACCGCGCAGGAGATCAAGTGCAACATCGCCTTCGGCGAAACCCACATCTTCATGGGCAAGCGCTATCTGCTGACCGTGCGCCACGGCGCTTCGCTGTCGTACCAGACGCCGCGCACGCGCTGCGAGCGCGAGCCGGAGCTACTGGCGATCGGACCCAGCTATGCGCTGTATACGGTGGTCGACTACATCGTCGACAATTTCCTGCCGATCACCGAGGCTTTTCGCGACCAGCTGCTGGAGCTGGAAGCCGCAATCTTCAATCAGGATTTTGATCGCAGCACCATCAAGCGGCTCTACGAGCTGAAGAAAGAGCTGGTCACCCTGCGCCTGGCGATCGCGCCGATGCAGGACATCCTCAACCAGCTCATGCGATTCCATCCCACCCTCGTGCGCGAAGAGGTTCGGGTGTACTTTCGCGACGTGTTCGATCACGCCACCCGGGTCAAGGAGGCCTGCGACACCATGAGCGAGATGGTGTCGGCCGCGATGAGCGTGAACCTCGCCATGGTCTCGGTGGGCCAGAACGAGGTGGTCAAGCAACTCGCCGGCTGGGCCGGCATCATCGCGGTGCCGACCCTGGTAGCCAGCATCTACGGCATGAACTTCGAGCGCATGCCGGAGCTGGCGCTGCCGTACGGCTATCCGGTGGCAGTAGCGTCCATGTTCGGCGTCGCTGCCACGCTGTATTGGCGTTTGAAGAAAGCCGGCTGGCTGTAGGCGAAAACTGCCACCGGCGCACTGGCGATTGCGTTGTGCCAGTGCGGCCCGGCGTGGCCCGTTGCGCCTCAACGACTCAGTCGGCCGGCGTGTCGACCAGCCAGCGCTTGAGCCAGGCGTTGACGGTGTCGTGCCAGAGAATCGAATTGGCCGGCTTGAGGATCCAATGGTTCTCGTCCGGGAAGCGCAGGTACTGGCTGGGGATCCCGCGCGACTGCGCGGCGGTGAACGCAGCGATACCTTGCGTGTAGGGCACGCGGTAGTCGCGTTCCCCATGGATGACCAGCATCGGCGCCTTCCACTGCGCCACGTGATCGGCCGGATTGAACTTCGCGAAATCCTCCGGATGGGTATGCGGCGGCCCGCCGAACTCCCAGTTGGTGAACCACAGCTCTTCGGTCATGTAGGCCATCGACTTGATGTCGAACACGCCAGCGTGGTTGACCAGACAGTTGAAGCGCTCGGGCATTTGCCCTGCGAGCCAGGCGACCATGTAGCCACCGTAGGAGCCGCCCAGCGCGCAAACGCGCTCGCCATCGAGGAATCCGTACCTTGCGATGGCGGCATCCAGTCCGAGGCGCAGGTCTTCGGCCGGTTTGCCGCCCCAGTCGCGACTGACGCTGTCGGTAAACGTCTGGCCATAGCCGGTCGATCCGTGGAAGTCGACCATCAGCGCGACGTAGCCCTGACCCGCGTAGGTCTGTGGATTCCAGCGGTAGTGGAACAGATTGCCGAAGCTGCCCTGCGGGCCTCCATGGATCAGGTAGGCGATCGGATACTTCTGCGCCGGATCGAAGTTCGCCGGCTTGACCAGCCACGCATGCACGGTCGCACCGCCGGCACCGGCGAAGGTGAACTGTTCTGCGGCACCGAAGGCAACCTCGCGCAGACGCGTGTCGTTGAACGTGGTCAGTTGCTCGAGGCGGCCGCCGCGCAGGCCGCTGCGATGGATCTGCGCCGGGCTGTCGAGGTCGTCGTGCGCCACGATCAGACTGTCGCTGCCCAACGAGAATCCGCCGACGTGACCGTCGCCGACGATTTTCGACACCGCGCCGCTGGCGATCTCGATCGCGAACAGCGGCGTGTTGCCCAGGTCGTTGGCGGTCGCGTACAGCGTGCGGCCGTTGCGCGAGAGTGCGAGCGAATCGGCCGAGCGATCCCAGTCAGGCGCGATCTCGCGCGTGCTGAGATCGGCAAGGTTCATCGCCATGATCGCCAGCCGATCGGCCTCGAAGCCGGGACGCTTCATCGCACGGTAGTACAGGGTGCGACCATCGGCGGCGAACACCGGGCCGGTGTCCCAGGCCTGGTTCGCCGCGGTGAGATTGCGCGGCTCGCCGCTGCCATCGCTGGCGGCCAGATACAGATCGAAATTGGTCGACCACGGTTCGCGCTGCCCGGCGATCCGCGCGGCGAACACCAGCGACTTGCCATCCGGGCTCCACGCATACTCCGACTCATCACCGAACGGCTTGGACGGCACATCGGCATCGATGCCGCGGCTGACATGCAGCAACTTCGCATCGGTAGTGCCATCGGCACTGAGCGTCGTCACGAACAGCTGCGAACGCTGACCAGTCGCCCAGCTGTCCCAGTGACGCACGAACAGCTTGTCGTGGAGCTGGCCGGTGGGCGCGCTGGCGGCTTCCTCGTCGACCTTTTTCTTGCTGCACGCGAGATCCGCAGCGCACTCTGGAAACACCGCGAACGACAGCGCCAGGCGGCGTCCGTCCGGTGCGAGCACGAAACTGCCGACATCCAGCGCGAAGGAGCTGATCTGGCGCGCTTCGCCGCCGCCGAGATCCAGCCGCCAGACCTGATTCGATCCGCCGCGCGAAGACAGGAAGTACACACTGCGACCATCGGGCGACCAGCGTGGTCCGGTCGAGTTGACGCCCGGCGCGCTGATCCGCCGTGCCGGTTGTCCATCGCGCAGGCCGCGCAACCACAGCGTGGTGCTGGCCTTGTTGTTCGCAACATCGGCTTCGCGCAGCTGGAAGGCGACCTGCGATCCATCCGGTGCAATGCGCGGGTCTGAGACCCGGTCCAGCGCGACCAGATCGCGCACATCGAAGGGTTTGCCGGCAGCGATCGCCGGCGCAATCGCGCAGCTGAGCAGCAGTGCCAATGCGGGTCGCAACATGATGGCGGGATCCGTGGGAGGAGTTGCAAGTTTACGCCGACCCGGGCGCGATGACGAACCGCTGCGCGCCTCAGCGCGGAACGCGCCCGTACACATCCTCCAGCCTGA
>JBBSDI010000118.1:0-9621 GCA_038249585.1 Lysobacterales bacterium
GCACGCATGCTGCAGAAAAGCCGGGCGCGTGCAGCAAACCGCGCACGCTGCGCTTGAGATCGTCATGCACGTTGCTCATGGCCGGTTCGCCTCGTTTCCGATCCGCTGGTGCAGAAAACGAACGCCGTGCAGCTTGAGCAGCGCAACGGGCTGAATGCCGGCCATAACAGCGCAGCACGCGCTGCAATGAAAATCGCCGATCAGGGTGTTGAACATTTTGGAAGCTCTCCGGTCGATAGCGATTGCACGTAGCGGATCGTCATTCATTGCGCAGCGCGGTTGCCGGATCGACCGCCAGCACGCGCCGCGCCGGCACCCACGCAGCGAGTGCGGCGGCAATCAGCAACAGCACCACGGCAAGCAGCACGCTCAGCGTCGATTCGGCTGCCGCAGGCTGCGCACTGCCGGTTGCCAACGGTGCAAGCAACAGCGCCAGCGGCACGCCGACCATCACGCCGAGCGCGCACAGCGCCAGACCGTCCCCGAGCACGCGCCGCGCCAGCGCCGCGGGCGCCGCGCCGATGGCCACGCGCAGCGCCAGTTCCGGGCCGCGCTGGGCGACCAGTTGCCCGACCACGCCGGCCACACCGACCGCTGCCAGCAGCAGACTGGCGATCGCGAACAGCGCGAACACGCCCGATTGCGGGCGCGGCGCGGCGAGGTCGGTCGCGGCAAGGCTCGCCAGCGACGCGACGTCGAACAGCGGGTACTCGGGTGCGAGGCGCGCAGCGATCGCACGCAGTGGCGCGATGAGATTCTGCACGTCGCCATCGCTGCGCATGGCCAGGCTCATCGTGGGCCACACGTGCCAGCTCGTCGGCAGATACATGGTCGGGGTGTCCGGCTGCAAACGTCCGAGCTGGCGCACGTCGGCGACCACACCGACAACCTGGGCTGTGCGCCGATTGCCCAGGACGACCTGGCGCCCGACCGCGTCGCCATCCGGCCACAGTCGCGCGGCCAGCGTGGCGCTGAGCATGATCGAATCGCCAGGCTCGCCATCGGCGGCGAACATCCGCCCACGCAACAGCGGCACGCGCAGGGCATCGAGATAATCGGCCGAGACGATGCGCCATGAGGCTTGCAGCGTGCGGGCGGGATCGGACAGCGCGGCATGATCGGTCGCCAGCTCCATGCTGGTATCGATCTCACCCATCGGCACCTCACTGGTGATGCCGACAGCGGATACGCCGGGCAGGCCGCGCGCCTGGTTCATCAAGGTGTCCAACAGCGCCAGCGAGCGCGCGTGCTGAGCGTCGTCGCGCACCGCGGGCAAGGTCAAGCGCGCGACGAGCACGCCGCGCGGATCGAAGCCAAGCGGCTTGATGCTGAGCGACGCGAACTGCTGCGCGAGTGCGATCGCACCAACCACCAATGCGGTGGCCAGCGCGAACTGCAGCACGACCAGTGCGCGTCGATAGCGCTGGGTCGCGGTGCTGCCGCGCGCGCTGCGCGCGAGGTTTCCAGCGACCCCGGTGCGTGCGGCCTGTACTGCCGGAAGCATGGCGAACAGCATCGCGACCGCGGTGACCAGCAGTGCGACCCCGATCGCCACCGGGGCTGCGAAGCCGATCGCGTCGAGGCGTGGCATCGACGCGGGCAGCCAGCGCGCGGCCACCTGCAATCCAAACCAGGCGACCAGCAGGCCGCTGCATACGCCAAGCAACGCGATCAGCAGGCTTTCGAACAAGGCATGTCGCAGCAGGCGCCCGCGCGCGGCACCCAGCGCATGGCGCACCGCGTATTCGCGGGTACGGCGTGCCGCGCGCGCGACTTGCAGGCCGGCAATGTTGGAGCATGCCACCAGCAGCATGAGGGCTACGGCGGCCAGCATCAGTCGCAGGCGTTCGCGCAGGGTGTTGTCGACCAGCCAGTCGCGTGCGCCCACCACGCCGGCACTCCAGCCTCCGTTGGCTTCCGGAAACTGCCGTGCGAGCTGCGCGGCTACGCCGCGCATGTGCGCATCCGCGACAGCAACATCGATCCCTTCCGCGAGACGCCCGACGACCGCGAGTCGCCGATCGCCGCGTGCATCAGTGGTCTCGTCGTCGGCCAGTGGCAGCCACAGCGCGACGTCGGTGCCGAAGCCGAAGTCCTGCGGTGCGACGCCGACCACCGTGCGCAGTTGGCCATCGATGCGCAGGCGCTGGCCGAGTGCGGCCTGCGGATTGCCGAAACGCTGCTGCGCCAGCGCCTCGCCGATCACCAGCGCTTCACCGGAACGCATTTCGTCGTCTGTGAAGCTGCGGCCGGCGCGGAGCGTCTGGCCCAACGCCAGCCACAGGTTCGGCGTGGTCCCATAGGCCACCATCCGCAGCGCCTCGCTGCCGGCATCGGCCGCCACATTCGCGCTGCCGGCGCGGATCGCGGCCAGCTGCGCGAAGTCCTGCGTCTGCGCCCGCCAGCTGCGCAAGTTCGGTGTCGATACCGCATAGGCGGGAAGGCCTCTGGCATCGTGACGCTCGAATACGCGTACCACCCGCGCGGGCTGCTCGAACGGCAGCGACGCGCGCAGCACGGCGTGCGCGATCTGGCCCACCACCAACACCGCAGCGACCGCCAGGCACAGGCTCGATACCGCGGCGATCGTATGCGCGCGGCTGCCGCGCGCGCACAGGCGGCTGAGGATCCGATGGGCTTCGGCGAGCATGCGATCCTCGGCGTGCGGGGCGCAGCGCGGCTGGCTCAGGCGGTCGCTATGACCGGATTGCGGCGCGCGATCTCGCGCATCCGCTGGTCCTCTTCGCGGCGCAGCCGATGCAGGGTTTCCTCGTCGACCACGCGGCCGTCGAACATGAAGATCTTGCGCTGGGCAAAATCCGCATAGCGCGGATCGTGGGTGACCATGATGATGGTCGAGCCTGCCCGGTGCAGCTCATCGAGCAGGCCCATCACGGCTTCGCCGTTCTTCGAATCGAGGTTGCCGGTCGGCTCGTCGGCCAGCAGCACCGAGGGCTTGCCGACCAGCGCGCGCGCCACTGCCACACGCTGCTGCTGGCCGCCCGACAGCTGTGCGGGATGATGCTTGAGCCGATGCGCCATGCCGACGCGCTCGAGCGCGGCCTGGGTCATCTCGCGGCGCTCTGCTTTGCCCAGCCCATCGCGATAGGTCAGCGGCAGTTCGACGTTTTCGAATACGCTCAGATCGCCGATCAGGTTGAACGCCTGGAAGATGAAGCCGATCTCGCGGTTGCGGATCCGCGCACGCTCGTTGGCGTCGATCGATTGCACCGCGCGCCCGTTGAGCACATAGCTGCCGCCGGTCGGCGAATCGAGCAGACCCAGAATCGCCAGCAGGGTCGATTTGCCGCAACCCGAAGGCCCCGAGATCGACACGTACTCGCCGCGGGCGATATCGATATGCACGCCAGCCAGCGCGTGCGTCTCGACCTCATCGGTGTAGAAGACCTTCGTGATGTCGTCGAGGTGGACCAGGGGCGGGGTCGGGTTGGTCATGGCATTGTCCGTCGTGGATTCGGTGGATGCGCGCTGGTGGTTTGCAAACGACTACCCTTACTGCAACTTGATCCGATCAAACCGGTCCCACTGCGAGGTATCGCTGAGCACCACGCGATCGCCGACTGCGAGGCCCTGCTGGACTTCGATCAGGCTCACGGAGGCGCGGCCCAGCTGCACGGGCACCCGGCGGGCGACGCTGCCCTCGGCATCGAGGCGGAACAGGGTGGCCCGGGTTTCCGGCTGGCCGAAAGCAGGGCGGCCAACGTAGAGCACGTCGGGCAGGCGTTCGATCTCGATCGTGCCGTCGATCGACAGGTCGGGGCGTGCGCCGGGCGGCAGCGCACCATCGAGATCGACGTCGACCTGCACGGTGCCGTTGAGCACCGCGGGGTCGATCCGCACGACGCTGCCGGCGACCACGCCATTGCGGGTGTCGATCTTGACCCGCTGGCCGATCACGATGTCCTTGGTCTGGGTCTCGGCCACGCGCAGTTCGGCCATCAGCACTTCGGGGCGCGCAACCCGCGCGAGATTGGTGCCTGCGAGCACCTGCTGGCCGTCCTCGACAGGCACCTGCTGCAGCACGCCGTCGATGCCCGCTTTCACCTGCAGGGCATCGGCCTGTCGCTGGCGCAGGGCGGCGGTGTTCTCCAACTGGCTGATGCGCGCGCCTTCGGCGGCGATCTGCGCTGCGATGTTCTGCCGGAACTTGGCAGCGCGCTGGCGTTCGATCTGCAGGCGCTTGCCGTACTGGCGCGCGCTGAGCTGGGTCTGCTGGAACTGCAGGTTGGACACGATGCCCTTGCGATTGAGCGTGCCTTCGGCTGTCGCGCGCAGCTGGGCTGCCTCGTGCTCGGCCTCGGTGCTGGCGATCACCGATTCGATATCCAGCAGTTGGTTTTCCAACCCGACGCGGCGCGCGGTCAGGTCGGCCTGCGCGGCGGTCAGCGCCGACTGCGCGGCCAGCAGGGTATCGATCACTTCCGGATTCGACAGCTCGATGATCACGCTGTCGGCGCGCACGATCGCGCCGGGCTTGACCACCACCCGCTCGATGCGCGCATTGGTCTCAGCGGCGATCCAGCGGATCTCCTTCGGCACCAGGGTGCCGGGTCCGCGCACCTCACGCAGCATCTCGCCGCGCTTGACGGTATCGATCCACACGCTGGATCGCTCGACGCCAGGTGCTGCGGGTTCCAGGGTCGCCAGCGCGATTCCGGCAGCGAGCAGCACCAGGGCACCGATGACACCCGCGACCAGCTGCTTGCGGCGACGGGCCTGTTTGAGGTCGGGGCGAGCGATGTCCATGGGCAGCGTATCGCAATCGGCGTGCCAACCAGCTTGCCGCGATAACGATCTGATTCGACGAGGTATTTGGTCGAAGACCAAAAGCGCAGCGGCCGGGTCGTCCGGTATCGGACGGCGTGCGTCGGGTCAGCGTCCGCTTTGCAGCGCCGCGCATGTCGCGCGACCATCGCATCGACTAAGATCGCGCCACGAGGCGGCAGCAGCATCGCTGCCGCGTGGTTGTGCGCTTTGCACAGCGGCATACGCCGACCAGGATTCTGCCCCGTGGACAGCGCGCCCAAAGGCCCCGCCCTTACCGGCCCCGATACGCTCGGTCCGCGCTTCGATGCGCTGATGTTGCGCATCGCGCAGGGCGATCAGCGCGCCCTCGCCGAGCTCGAGGCCGCCACTCGTTCGCGCCTGCTGCGCATCGCGCTGGCGGTCACCAATGACGTCGACGACGCCGAAGAGGCGCTCAACGATGCGTGGCGCCAGGTGTGGAAGCACGCGGCAAGCTTCGATCGCGCGCGCGCGCCGGCGTTCGGCTGGCTGGTCGCCATCGTGCAGCGGCAGGCGATCGACCGCCTGCGCCGCCGCGACGTGCGACGCCGCAACGAGATCGCCACCGGCGAGCTGCCCGAGCATCCGAGCCAGGCGCACGATCCGGCGCGCGGACTGGAGGCCGCGCAAGGCATGTCCGCATTGCGCCAAGCGTTGCGCCAGCTGACCACCCGCCGGCGTACCGTGGTGCAACTGGCGCTGATCGAGCAGCGCAGCCACAGTGAGATCGCCGCGGTCACCGGCACCCCGCTGGGCACGGTGAAGGCGCGCATCCGGCGCGCGCTGCTGGCACTGCGACAGATGCTCAGCGGCTGACTGTGCGGACAGCCGGCGCGGCCGTCGCCAGCCCCGCCGCAAGCGCCGCGGCGCGTAGGCGCTGCAACTCGAACCACTGCACGACATCGTCGCCCGGCAGCGCTGGCGGGGCGCGTCCTTGCGCTGCGGCGAGCAGCGCGTCGATCGCCAGCGTATACGGGTGCAGCGCACCGAAGCTGCGTGCGCGGTGCGCGCGGGCGGCACGGAAATCGGCAACGGCGGCGGCGTGTGCGCCGGACTTCCAGCGTGCAAGGCCACGGCCCAGCCAGGCCGCAGCGATCGCCGGATGCCCGCCATCGACCAGACCGCCAAGCACCGCCTGCGCTTGCTCGAATACCACCTGCGCCTCGGCGCTGCGATCGGTTTGCAACAGCACGAATCCATGGTCGATGCCCAGCTGTGCGGAGTAATAGTGATCGCGGCCGAGACTGCGGTCATAGCTGGCAATCGCGCCGGCCAGCGCGGCGTCTGCGGCTTGCAAACGACCATCGGCTTCGGCCAGCAGCCCCAGATTGCGCTGGTGCACGGCGAAGATGTAGTGCTGCGCACCGAAGCGGGCCTGATCGACAGCGGCTGCGCGCTCGATGAACGCCCGCGCGGCATCGGTGCGACCCAGGTACAGCAGGCAACGGCCGTAGTCGGCGCGCGCCATCGGCGGGCCACTGCCCGGGTCCGGCGTGTCGCCCAATGCGCGCCGATACAAGGCTGCCGCCTCCAGCAGTCGTCCGCCGTCGCGCTCGGTGTCGGCCAGTTCGACCAGCGTGTTGCGCTGGATCGGCGCGTCGACCAACGGCGAGGCGGCCAGCGCTGCCAGCATCGACTGCAGCTCGGCGCGTGCCGCATCGAAACTGCCGCGATGATGCAGCAGCCTGGCCAGGCTCAAGCGCACCGCCATCGACTCCGCAGCGTCGAGGCCGACATCGCGTGCCGAGATCGCCAGTGCCTCGCGCAGCGGCGCTTCGGCTGCGGCCAGATTGCCCAGGTACACGTAGGTCTGTCCGAGCGTATGCAACGCGCTACGGCGCGTCGCTGCGTGGATCTCGGGCAGCGTGCGCTGCAGCTGCACCGCACGCTGCGCCAGCGGCAACGCCTCGCGCGCCTCGCTGCGCGCCAGATACACCTGGCTTAGCAGGCTCAGCATGTCCGCCTGCAGCTCGGGTTGATCGGCGAGTCCGTCCATGGCGTGCTCGGCACCACGCCGCAGGACATCCGCCGCGCTCGCCTCGCGACCGCCGGTAAAGCCGGGATCGGCCTTGCGAAACAGGGTGACCAGATACGCGCGCGACTCGCGGTTGACCGCCACCTCGCGTTCGAGCGCGGCCGCTTGGCGGATCACGGACAGCGTGTAGAACAGGGTCGCGGCCAGCAAGGCGAGCACCATCAGGCTGCCCGCTGCATGACGGCGCAGGAAGCGCTGCGTCAGATAGGCCAGCTGCGGACGCCGCGCCCGCACCGGCAGGTGCGCGCGGTGCCGCGAAAGATCGTCGCACAGCGCGTCGACAGTGGCATAGCGCAACGCGGGGTCTTTGCGCAGCGCGCGATACACGATCGCGTCGAGATCGCCGCGCAGGTTACGCACCAGTGCAACCGGCGTGCTCGAGCGCGATGCTGCGCGCTGTACGGCACTGCCCTCGGTGGTGTCGGCATGCGCCACACGGCTGGGCAGTTCGGCGTCGACGGCAACGATCTGGTGCTCGTGTTCGGCCGTGGTGCGGCCGCTGCGCCGGAACGGTCGCTCGCCGGTAAGCAGCTCATGCAGCAGCAGACCCAACTGGTATACGTCGGAGGCGACCGTGACCTCGAGCCCGCGAACCTGCTCGGGACTGGCGTAGTCGGGCGTGAGTACGCGACCACCCAACACGGTCGCCGGATGTTCGTCGCTCGCGGGCTCCGGATCGAGCAGCTTGGCGATCCCGAAATCGAGCAGCCGCGCGCGCCCATCGCGGTCGATCATCACGTTCGACGGTTTGATGTCGCGATGCACGATCAGATGCCGGTGCGCGCGAGCGACGGTGGTGGCAATCTCGCAAAACAGGCGCAGGCGCTCGTCGACGCCCAGCGCGCGCTGGTCGCACCAGCTCACAAGATCGGTGCCGTCGACATACTCGAGCGCGATCCACGGCAAGCCCGCCGCATCGAATCCGCCGTCGATCAGGCGTGCGATGCCGGGATCGTCGAATGCCGCGAGGATGCGCCGCTCGCGGGCGAAGCGCGCGAGCAGCTCGCGCGAGGCCAGGCGCGCGGGCAGGCGCTTGATCGCTGCCTGCTGGCCGCGATGCGCACGCTCGCCCACGCCCAGCCAGACCTCGGCCATGCCGCCGCGTCCGAGTGGCTCGACCAACTGCCAGTCGCCGAGCAGCTCGCCCGGGCGTCCGCTTTCGGTACCGACCGCGTGCGCCATCGCCGAACCCAGGGCGGCATCCAGCCGGTCTGTGCCGGTGGCCGCGGCGAGTAGCCGGTGGAGCACACGCGCGGCCTCGGGATCGCGTGCCTGCACGGCGGCCAGGCGCTGCACGCGCTGGTCGGGGGCGCAGGCGAGCAGCGCATCGAGCTCGGCGTCGATCTGCGCGAAGCGCGCCCGTTCGGGCAGGTCGCTCATGGCGTGATCGCCGCGCCGATCCAGGCGCGGGCACGCGCCAGGTCGCGCTGCACCTGGCGCACATGGCGACCGCGCAGGCGCGCGATCGCCTCGGTGTCGAGGCCGGCGAACCAGGCCAGATCGGCGATCTGCGCAAGTTCGGGGTCGCGATCGGCGAGTTGCTCGAGCGCCTGCACCAGGCCTGCGATGAAACTGGCATCCTGCATCTCGGCCGGTTCGAAGTCTTCCAGCGGCACCGCGATCAGGCCCGCACCGCGCTTGCCGGCACCGCGCTCGCGCAGGTGGTCGATCACGATCTGTCGCATCACCCGCGCACAGAGTGCGAAAAAATGATGCTGGTCATGCAGCGGCAGCTGGTCGTGCCCGGCCAGCCGCTCATAAGTCTCATGCACCAGCACGGTGGTGCTGACCGTGGGTGGACGTCCGACCCGGGCCAGCTGACGGCTGGCCACGCGACGCAATTCGTCGTAGACCAGCGCCATCAACTGGTCGAGTGCGGCTGTGTCGCCCAGCCGATGGCGCTCCAGCAAGCGGGCGATGGCTTGGCTCATGGCGGGCAGCTTGCGACTACCGCTGCGGCCGATCAAGCACGAGCGGTCACATCGTCGACTGCCGGATTCGACGGTTTCAGGATTTCCTCACCATGATTTCGCTTTAATTTCATGTCTTGGGCGTACATTGCAGGCATGTCGAGCAGTCCGTTCGTGCCGCCTGCCGCGCCGCCCTCCGTGCTCGCAGACCTCGCTCGGCTGGCGACCGAGGACCTCGACCTGCGCGCCATGCAGCAGCGCATCACCGACGCCTTGGCGGCAGCCTTCGGCTGGGAGTTCGTGGCGCTGATCGCGGTTGATCGCGAGCGCGACCGTTTTGTCGTCGAAGCATTGACCACGGTGTTGCCCACCACGATCTTCGTCGGCTACGCGCGTGCGCTGGGCAGCGGCGTGGTCGGCAAGGTGGCGGCAGAGGGCCAACCGATCCTGATCGGCGAGGCCGACGAGTTCCCCGACTTCGTGCACACCCTGCCCGGCGCGCGCGCCGAATTGGCAGTACCGATCCGGCATCAGGGCGAGCTGATCGGCGTGCTCAACATCGAAAGCCTGCAGCCACATGCCTTCGATGGTCAGCAATCGCTGCTGGAGACGATTGCCACCCAGATCGCGGGTGCGCTGCACGGCGCGCGCCGCCATGCCGAGCTCGAGCGCCGCGCGGCATTGCTTGAACTGGTCGGCGAGGTCGCGCGTGAGGCGCTGCAGGAGATTCCGCAGGAGCTGCTGCTGCAACGCGTGCTGGCCCACTTGGCGCGTCGCTACACCGCACTGGAAGCGACCGTTCTGCTCGAATCCGGGCTGCTCGGACACCTTGAAGTCGCCGCGCACATCGGTGCGGCACCCGACCAGACC
>JBBSDI010000119.1:0-9609 GCA_038249585.1 Lysobacterales bacterium
GGCGAACACATCATCCAGCGGCCGGTCGTAGTTTTCAGCCCACAGGTGCTTGTCGCTGGCCGCTTCGATCAACTGCACGGTGATGCGGACCTGATTGCCGGCACGACGCACGCTGCCTTCCAGCACGTGGCTGACGCCCAGCCGACGGCCGATTTCCGGCAGGGCCAGGTTCTCACTGGCAATGTTCTCCATCGACGTGCGCGAGATCACCCGCAGATCGTTGATGCGCGACAGCCGCGTCAGCACTTCCTCATGGATGCCGCCGGCGAAGAAGGCGTTGTCCGGATCGGGGCTGAGGTTGTCGAAGGGCAGCACGGCGATGCCGCGCGCTGCGGCTGGCACGGTGCCGGGTGCGGTCGCGGGCGTGGTTGCGGCTGGAACTGCTGCCGGCGTGGCGAGCGTCGGAACCGGCGCCTGTGCGGTAGGCGGCCACAACCGATCCGCCGCCACCACCGCACCCACGGCGACGACGCCCACCAGCAGCAGCACATCCATCCGCCGCGCGGTTTGCGGTGCGATGGATTCGCCAGCGCCCACCTCGCCATCGCGCTTGAGGCCGTCCGCGGTCAGCTCGTATACCCAAGAGAACACCAGCGCGGCGAGGAAGCCGATCGCCAGCAGTCCGACCAGCGCCTTCATCACCCAATCGGGCGCACCGAACACCGGCAGCAGTGTCGCGGCGACTTGCACCACGAGCCACGCCCCGACCAGATACAGCCCGGCCATGCGGATGACGTTGCGGCGTTTCAGCTCGGCGAGCACGCTCACGGCAGTTGCCGGTGGTCGCTGGCGCGGCACGCTCGCCGCGAACACGCTTTCGATGGCGCGAATGCGCACCGTCCTGCCGCCCCCGCCATCGAAAATCCCCTGTGCGCTGCGCTCCCGACTTTACCCGATCCGCGCGCATTTCATGTCGGCGCGACGCGCGCGCATCGCGCCGCAATGCCGCGGCTGCCTGGCGGAGCGCGCCGGGCAGTTGCGTGCAGGCTCAGCTTGCCGCGAGGTGCAGGTCGAAGCGGCCGGCAGGGATGGCCGCCTCGCCGTCCGGCACGAACGCCACCACCAACTGCGCCCTTTCCGCGTCGTCGAGCGCGTTGAGGATGCGGTCGTCGGCGTTGAGCGGCTCGCCGGCGAAGTACATCTGCGTAGCCAGTTCGCGGTGGCCGCGGTGCGAGACCTTGACGTGCACGTGCGGCGGCCGCGACCAGCCTGCGCGGACCTGATACGCCCCGGGTACGATGGTCTTGACGCGCCAGGCCCCATCGGCGCCGGTGAGCAGTCGCGCATAGCCCTGGAAGTCCGGGTCCAGCGGTGCCGTGTTGGTGTCTGCAGGGTGCGCGTAGCGACCGTGGTGGTTGGCCTGCCAGACATGCACGATCGCGCCGGCCAGTGGCGCGCCGCTGCTGTCGTGCACGATGCCGTGGATCTGCACCACCCGGCCGGCTGCGCGTCCAGTGTGGCCTTCAAGAATGGTGAGGTCGGCGTCCGACTCGACCGCTTCGCCAACCGGAAAGAATGGACCTTCGGTCTGTCGCGGTGTCGCCGCGTGCAATGGCCGCAGGCCCGCAAGGCCAACCAGGGCGAGGGCGCCGACGACAGCGCGGCGACGTAGTGGATCGAGCGGCTGGGACATGGTGACCTCGGGTGGCGGTGGAACGAGTCTAGCCGCGTGCGTCATGCATGGCACGCGCTTAGGCACAGCAGTTGCGCAATGGTGCCCTGCGCGTGCGCGGCAATCGCGGCTGATCATCGCGCCGTCGCCAGTGCGAGACGCGCGAATTCCCCGCGCATTTCGCGGCACGCATGGTAAATTCCTGTCCGATGACCCGCCCCTACGTAATTGCCCTTGCGCTGGCGACCTTGTTCGCCGCCACAGCCGCCGCCGCAGTTCGCGCCCCGGTGCATCCCGGCCAGGACGCGTTCGCGCGCGAACTTGCGCTCGAAGCCGCCACGCAGCGCCCCGAGCTGACCGAGGCGCGCATCCACGAGATCCTCAATGGTGCCGTCAAGCAGCAGGCGATCATCGATGCGATGATGCGGCCGGCCGAGGCCAAGCCCTGGCACCAGTACCGGCCGATCTTCATCAGCAAGCAGCGGATCGATGGCGGGGTGGCGTTCTGGCGCGAGCATGCCCAGTTGCTCGAGCCGATCGCAAAAAAGTACGGCGTGCCGCCGGAGATCATCGTCGCCATCATCGGCGTGGAAACCTCCTACGGCGGCAATACGGGTCGTTGGCGGGTGCTCGATGCGCTGGCCACGCTCGCGTTCCACTACCCGCCGCGCGCGAAATACTTTCGTGGCGAGCTCAAGCGGCTGCTGCTGATCGAAGACCGCTTCCCGATGCCGCTGGATGAGCTCAAGGGCTCATACGCAGGTGCGATGGGCCTGGGCCAGTTCATGCCAACCAGCTACGCGACGTGGGCAGTCGACCACGATCAGAATGGCCGCATCGATTTGTGGCAGGACGATGGCGATATCTTCGCCTCGGTCGCCAACTATTTCGTGGCGCATGGCTGGGAAAGCGGCCAGCCGATCGCCGATCCGGTGCTGCGCGCCGACGGCGCGCGCGTGCTGCAGCCTGCCGGCTACGAGCCGGTGTATTCGATCGCGCAACTGGGCGAGTGGGGCTACACGCCGCGCGCGAACCGCGACGGCACGCTGGCGGCGACCCTGGTGCGCGTCGATGGCGTCGATGGCGATGAGTTCTGGATCACCTATCGCAACTTCTTCGTGGTCACGCGTTACAACCGCAGCCCGCTGTACAGCCTCGCGGTAATGCAGCTGGCGCAACAGATCGCTGCCGCCCATGCCCCCGGAGCCGCCGCGCAGTGATTCGGCAGCCGCCGTACGCGGCGTGGCGTGCACTGCCGTGGCTGCTGCTCGCAGCGATGTTCGCGCTGTCCGGATGCAAGCCCAAGCTGGTGCGACCTGCGGGTTCCGAACGTCCGGCGAGCGCTGCGCTGAAAGTACGCGATGGCCCGGCGCCAGCGCACGAGCGCGATGGCGGACCGCCGATTCCGCCCGATGTATCGCGGGTGCGCGATCCGGTGCCGCGGTCCGAGCCGCGCGCGGCCTACGGCAACAAATCGCCGTACACCGTGCTCGGACGCACCTATACGGTGATGCCAAGCGCCGAGGGCTACGTCGAGCGCGGCATCGCCTCGTGGTACGGCACCAAGTTCCACGGGCGCCTGACCAGTTCGCGCGAGCCCTACGACATGTACGAGATGACCGCCGCGCACAAGAGCCTGCCGCTGCCGAGCTTCGTGCATGTCACCAACCTCGACAACGGGCGCCATGTGATCGTGCGGGTCAACGATCGTGGTCCGTTCCACGACAACCGCATCATCGACCTGTCGTATGCGGCGGCGATCAAACTGGGCATCCACATCGCGGGCACCGGCAAGGTCGAGGTGCGCGCGATCAACCCGGATCATCCGGAACTTGCCGCAGCGCGCGTGGTCGTTGACTCTGCCACATCGCGACCACTGTTTCTGCAGGTTGGTGCCTACTCCAGTCGCGAGAATGCGCGGCGCATGGCCGCCAGACTCAAGGATGCCGATATCGACGAGGTCTTTCTCGACCGCGTGCGCAACCGCGGAACACTGCTGCACCGGGTGCGGGTTGGCCCGCTGAAGACGGTGGCCGAGGCTGACGCGCTCACCGCGAGACTGCATCGGCTCGGCCTGCGCAGCATCACCGTCAATGTCGATTGACGCGACCGATCCATCATTCGATTCATTTGCGGACTACTCCATGACCATGCGTCGTTTGTTTCTCGTCCTCGTCGGCCTGCTGCCGCTGCCGCTCGCCGCGCAAACCCCGCAACCGCTACCTGCCGCGCAACCGCAGTCGGCCACGCCGGTGCCCTCGCCGCCGACCTTGAGCGCCAAGAGCTATGTGCTGATGGATTTCCTGAGCGGCCAGGTGCTGGCATCGCGCGAGCCGGAGCTGGCGGTCGAACCGGCCAGCATCACCAAACTGATGACCTCCTACATCGTGGCCGCCGAACTGGCCAACGGCAAGATCAAACCCGACGATGCGGTGTTCATCAGCGAAAACGCGTGGCGCAAGGGTGGCGCGGGCACCGATGGCAGCACCAGCTTCCTGCAGGTCAACGCCAAGGTGCCGCTCGAGGACCTGGTACGCGGCATGGTGGTGCAGTCCGGCAACGATGCCTCGATCGCGCTGGCCGAGCACGTCGCCGGCAGCGAGGAGACCTTCGCGGCCCTGATGAACGAGTACGCGCGCCGACTGGGCATGACCGCCAGCTACTACGCCAACTCGACCGGCTTGCCGGCCGAGGGCCACATCACCACAGCGCTCGATGTCGCGCGCCTCGGCCGCGCGCTGATCCGCGACTATCCGGAGCACTACAAGACCTATTCGATCAAGGAATACAGCTGGAACGGCATCACCCAGCACAACCGCAATACCCTGCTGTGGCGCGATGCCAGCGTCGATGGCATCAAGACCGGCCACACTTCGCGCGCCGGTTACTGCCTGGCGTCCAGCGCCAAGCGCGGGGATACGCGACTGATCGCGGTGGTGATGGGCACCGCGGGCGAGAAGATCCGCGCCGATGAATCGCAGGCCCTGCTCAACTACGGATTCCGCTTCTTCGAATCGCAGACGCTGTACAAGGCCGGCACGCCGGTCGCCGAACCCGAGCTGTGGAAGGGCGAAGCGATCAAGGCCAGGCTCGGCGTGGCGAGCGATGCGCTGGTCACCATTCCACGCGGCAGCTATGAGCGCCTGAAGGCCACCATCAATGTGCCCAAGCCCCTGCTGGCGCCACTGACCGCGGGCCAGCAGGTCGGCACGCTCAGCGTCATGCTCGACGAGCAGACGGTCTTCGAGGCACCACTGGTCGCGCTCGAAGCCTATCCTGAAGGCGGCTTCTTCAAGCGTCTGGGCGATGCGGTCATGCTGTGGTGGGCTGACTGAACACGGTCGCGCCGTTGCAGTACCGCCTGGCCGTCATCCGCTCGCGACGAATTCGCCGCGAGCGGGGTTCCGCTTGGGGCCGTTGGGTTTTATCCTGCGCGAACAGCCCCATATCCGGCGGATGGACAGCGTGTCTCCCAGCGAACCTCGCGGCTTCAGCTTCCCCGGTATTTTCGAGGTCACCGCCTTCGGTCCTGCAGGTCCGGAACTCGAGACCATCGTGCTGGCGGAGCTGACCGCCGCTGGCTTCAAGCCGGACCCGGGCAGCGTGCGGCAGCGCAACTCCAGTGCGGGCAACTATCGGGCGGTGGCGGTGAGTTTCTGGGTCGAGGATCGCGTGCAGTACGACGAGGCCTGCACGCGCCTGCGCGAGCACCCGGCCATCAAGTGGTTGCTTTGACCGGCACGACGGATCGCGAATTGCTGGTGCGCCGGCTCGGTCGCGGTGCGTATGAACCGGTCTGGCGGGCGATGCAGGCCTTCACCGATGCGCGTGGTCCGAGCACTCCCGACGAGCTGTGGCTGGTCGAACACGATCCGGTGTTCACCCAGGGTCAGGCCGGCAAGCCGGAACACCTGCTCGATGCGGGCGGCATTCCGGTGCTCAAGGTCGATCGTGGCGGCCAGGTGACCTACCACGGCCCCGGCCAGCTGGTCGCCTATCCGCTGCTGGACCTGCGTCGCCTCGGCATTGGCGTGCGTGAACTGGTGCAGCGCATCGAGCAGGCCGTGATCGATACGCTGGCCAGCTGGCAGATCGTCGGAGAACGGAGGGAGGGCGCGCCGGGCATCTATGTTGCAGGTGCCAAGATCATGGCCCTTGGCTTGCGGGTTCGGCGTGGATGCAGTTTTCACGGACTTGCGCTCAATGTAGATACAGAGCTTGCACCTTGGACGCGGATCAACCCCTGCGGATACGCCGGGATGGTCGTGACCTCGGTGTTAGACTGCGGTGGCCCGTCGCGGCTCGACGAGGTCGCAGCGGTGCTGGTCAGAAGCTTGGCGCAACAGTTCGCGCTGCTGCCGCGCGAATCCGATTCCGGGCATCCGGCGCGCACCGCGTGTCCGGTCGCATGAAGGGCACGATGAGTACCACCGCTTCCGACAAGATCATTCCGCTGGCGAACATCGGCGCGGCCCCGCTCGCGCCCGGTGCCAAGCAGCTGGCGGCCGACAAGATCGCGCGCAATCCGGTGACCTTCGACCCTGCGCGTCCGCTGCTTCGAAAGCCCGCGTGGATCCGCGTGCGCATTCCCGCCGGCAACGCGGTGGCCGAACTGAAGGCGCGGCTGCGCGAGAACGCGCTGGTGACGGTGTGCGAGGAAGCCTCGTGCCCGAACATCCACGAGTGTTTCAGCAAGGGCACCGCGACGTTCATGGTGCTTGGCGATGTGTGCACTCGGCGCTGCGCGTTCTGCGATGTGGCGCACGGGCGACCCAAGCCACCGGATGCGTCCGAGCCGGCAACCCTCGCGCGCACCATCCGCGATATGCGCCTGCGCTATGTGGTGATCACCTCGGTCGATCGCGACGACCTGGCCGATGGCGGTGCGGCGCACTTCGCCGACTGCATCCGCCAGGTGCGGGAACTCAGTCCGCAGATCCGGGTCGAAGTACTGGTGCCCGACTTTCGCGGCAGGGGCCGCATGGAGCGCGCGCTGGCCGCCCTCAAGGACACCCCGCCCGACGTGTTCAACCACAATCTGGAGACCGTGCGCGAGCGCTACCGCGAAGTACGCCCGGGCGCCGACTACGACTGGTCGCTAAGCCTGCTCGCGCGGTTCAAGGCGCAGCATCCGCAGGTGCCGACCAAGTCCGGCATCATGCTGGGCCTGGGCGAGAGCCAGCCGGAGGTCGAGCAGGCGCTGCGCGATCTGCGCGCGCACGCTGTCGATATGGTCACGGTCGGTCAGTACCTGCAGCCATCGGCGCACCATCATCCGGTGCAGCGCTACTGGACGCCGGAAGAGTTCAAGGCGATCGAAGCCTTCGGGATGTCGATCGGTTTCAGCCATGTTGCCAGCGGCCCGCTGGTGCGCTCGTCGTATCATGCCGACGCGATGGCGCATGCGGCCGGCGTGCTGGAAGCGTGACCTGTAGCACTGCGCGCGCGCCTGCATTCGCGCCTAGTGTCAACCATCATTTGCGGACGCTGTTGCGTTCGTTGGAGCGCATCATGATGACATTCCGTCCGCGGGTCCTGGCAGTCGCTGTCGCGTTGATCGCCGGCTGCGTGCTGGCGCCGGCACTCGCCAAACCCGCCACACCCGCACCGGTAGCTCTCGCACCATCCGCCGAGCAGGTGCAGTCGGCGATGTGGGCCACGCGCTTCCTGACCCGCTTCCACTACAAGCGCACGCCGCTCGATGACGTGCTGTCGGCGCAACTGTTCGCCCAGTATCTGGACAACCTCGACGGCGACAAGCTGTTTTTCCTGGCTTCCGACATCGACGCTTTCCAGGCTTACAAGACCACCCTCGATGACGCGATCTACGACGGTGAACTCGACCCGCCGTTCGCGATGTTCCGCACCTATGTGCAGCGCATTGGCGAGCGCACCGCGTTCTCGCGCAGCCTGCTCGAGAAGGGCTTCGACTTCAGCGTCGATGAAAGCATCGAGTTCGACCGCAAACAGGCCCGGTGGGCGACCGGCAGTGCACAGCTCGATGAGATCTGGCGCCAGCGGGTCAAGAACGACTGGCTGCGCCTGCGCCTGAACGGCAAGAAAGAGGAAGAAATCCGCAAGACCCTCGACAAGCGCTACAAGAGCTTCGGCGACCGCGTCCGCGAGTTCGACAGCGAAGATGTGTTCCAGACTTTCATGAACGCCTATGCCAGCGCGATCGAGCCGCATACCGGCTATCTGGGTCCGCGCACGGCAGAGAACTTCAACATCCAGATGCGGCTGTCGCTGGAAGGGATCGGCGCGGTCCTGATGAAGGAAGACGAGTACACCACGGTGCGCAGCGTGGTCAAGGGCGGCCCGGCCTCGCAAGGCGGCGCGATCAAGGTCGGCGATCGCATTGTCGGCGTGTCGCAGGGCGACAAGGGTCCGGTGCAGGATGTGATCGGCTGGCGGGTGGACGATGTCGTCGAGCTGATTCGCGGGCCCAAGGGCACCACGGTCGCACTCGACGTGATTCCCGCCGACGCACCGGAAGATGCCAAGCCGGTGCACGTGGCGATCGTGCGCGACACCGTCAAGCTCGAAGAGCAGGCCGCCAAGAAGTCGGTGATCGACGTCGGCGGCGGTGCGCAGGCGCGCAAGATCGGCGTGATCTACCTGCCGACCTTCTATCACGACTTCGAAGGCACCCGCCGCGGTCTGGCCGATGCGCGCAGCTCGACCAAGGACGTGGCCAAGCTGATTGCCGAACTCAAGCGCGAGGGCGTCAGCGGCATCGTGATCGACCTGCGCCAGAATGGCGGCGGCTCGCTCACCGAGGCGACCAACCTGACCGGCTTGTTCGTCGATCGCGGCCCGGTGGTTCAGGTTCGCGACGCGCAGGGCCGGATCAGCGTCGAGGCCGATACCGACAGCGCGGTAACCTGGGCCGGCCCGCTGGCGGTGCTGGTCGACCGCAGCTCGGCCTCGGCATCCGAGATCTTCGCGGCAGCTCTGCAGGACTATGGCCGTGCGCTGATCATCGGCCAGACGACCTATGGCAAGGGCACCGTGCAGAATCTGGTCGATCTGGACAATTTCGCGCAGAACGACAAGCCGACATTCGGTCAGGTCAAGCTGACCGTGGCGCAGTTTTTTCGCGTCAACGGCGGCTCGACCCAGAACCGCGGCGTGGTGCCCGATATCGCATGGGCAGGCGCCATCGATCCAGAGCAGTGGGGCGAAAGTTCGATCGACAACGCGCTGCCGTGGGCCTCGATCACGCCGGCTGAATACAGCGGGCGCGGGGATTTCCGCGAGCTCGTGCCGCTGCTCAACGCACGCCATGACAAGCGCGTGGCCAATGATCGCGAGTTCCAGTATTACCTCGAGGACGTAGAAGAGGGCCGCAGGATCCGCGCCGAAAAGACGCTTTCCCTGAACGAAGCCACCCGCAAGGCCGAGCGCGATCGCCAGCAGGTCAAGCGCGAAAAACGCAAGGCCGAGCGCGATCTGCTGGCCAAGGTGCAGGGCAAGGCCGACGCGGCCGCCGCACAGCGCGACGCCGAGTCGCCGCTCGACGACGGGCTGCAGGCCGACGAACGTCGCCCGGCGGCAGACGTCGACAGCGATGAGCCGATCCGTCCCGATGCGCCGCTGCACGAGTCCGCGCGCATCCTGGCCGACGCCATCGACCTGCTGTCCACCGACACGCGGCTGGCCACTAAGGTCAAGGCGTTTGCGATTGCCGAGGCGTCGCGCCCGGTGGTCAACGCGGTGGCGCGCGACGCGCTGTAGGACTTCGGTCAGGCGGCGCGTCGCTGCCGACTCAAGGTATGCCCTGCCGTAATCAAGCGCTGTGGAAGCCGGCATGCCGGCGACTGCGGCGACCGGGAGATTCCGCCGTCGCCGCTGTAGCGGCTCCCACAGACTAACGTCCGTCGGTCGAAGCGGGAACGCCTCCAGGGGTGCGGGGAAGCCCTTCCTCGCTGTGGGAGCCGGCATGCCGGCGACTGCGGCGACCGGGAGATTCCGCAGTCGCCGCTGTAGCGGCTCCC
>JBBSDI010000120.1:0-9601 GCA_038249585.1 Lysobacterales bacterium
CGAGGCCAGCCGCATGGAGCGCATCGTCGCTGGCGCCGATGGCGAAGACTTCGATCTGGCCGAGCTTACCCGCGGGTGCGCCGAGGCCTATCGCGATCTGGTCGCACCGCGGCGCATCGTGCTCGAGGTGCCCGACGGCCGGCTTGGCATCCACGGCGCGCCGGAGCTGATCGCGCAGGCGCTCGACAAGCTGGTCGACAATGCGCGCTCGTTCACGCCCGAGGATGGCTGGATCCGGATTCGCTTGCGTGCGCTCGAGAATGGCGCACAGCTGGCGGTTGCCAACAACGGCCCGGCACTGCCCGAGCGCATGCAGGAGCGCCTGTTCGAGTCGCTGGTCAGCGTCCGCGAGGGTGCCCAGCGTGGCGATGCGCCGCACCTCGGGCTGGGTCTGTTCGTGGTGCGTCTGGTGGCCGAACTGCATCGGGGCGAGGCGACCGCGGTGAACCTGCCCGATGGCGCCGGCGTGGAATTCCGATTGCGCCTGGCCGGGATGCCGCGCGCGCCGCTGTAGTGCTCGGACGCCGGGACCGCACCCGCCGCCTACACAGCGCCGTGAAACCGCTGGCATACTGCCCCGCCGCATTGCCGGATTCCGCCCTTGATTTCCGACGTCGAGTTCCAGCGCCTGGTGGCCGAAGGCTGCAATCGCATTCCGGTGGTGCGCGAGGTGCTGTCCGACCTCGACACGCCCCTATCGGTGTACCTGAAGCTCGCCGACGCTTCGCACGCCTATCTGTTCGAGTCCGTCGAGGGCGGCGAGAACTGGGGTCGCTATTCGATCATCGGGCTGCCGTGCCGACGCGTGTACGAGTTCCGCGGGCACACGCTCACCGTGCGCGAGTTCGGCGAGGCGATCGAAACCCGCGAAGTCGCCGATCCGCTGGACGAAGTCGAGCGACTGCGCGCGCAGTATCGGGTACCGCGGGTGCCCGGCCTGCCCGGTTTCACCGGCGGTCTGGTCGGCTATTTCGGCTTCGAGTGCATCGGCTATGTCGAGCAGCGCCTCGCGCGGCGCGACAAGCCCGACCAGTTGGGCACCGCCGACATCGTGCTGATGCTGTCCGAAGAGGTTGCAGTATTCGACAACCTCAAGGGCAAGCTGTTCCTGATCGTGCACGCCGATCCATCCGAGCCGCAGGCCCATGCGCGCGCCAAACGCCGCCTCGACGAACTGGTGTTCCGCCTGCGCCACTCCGGCTCCAGCTATCCCGACGTGCTCGATCCCAAGCTGCTCGACGAATCGCACTTCGTATCCGGCTTCACGCGCGAAGGCTTCGAGTCCGCGGTGCGCCAATCGCAGGAATACATCCGCGCGGGCGATATCTTCCAGGTCGTGCTGAGCCAGCGTCTGTCGGTGCCCTTCCACGCGCGTCCGGTGGACGTCTATCGTGCGCTGCGCTCGCTCAATCCCTCGCCGTACATGTACTTCCTCGATCTCGGCGCGACCCAGATCGTCGGTTCCAGCCCCGAGATCCTGGTCCGGGTCGAGCACGGCCGCATCACCCTGCGCCCGATCGCCGGCACCCGCCCGCGCGGTGCCACGCCCGATGAGGATCAAGCGCTCGAACGCGAGCTGCTGGCCGATCCGAAAGAGCGCGCCGAGCACCTGATGCTCATCGATCTGGGCCGCAACGATGTCGGCCGGGTCGCTGTGACCGGCAGCGTCAGCGTGCCCGACCGGATGGTGGTCGAACGCTACTCGCACGTGATGCACATCGTCTCGCAGGTCGAAGGCGATCTCGCCGAGGGACTCACCTGCGCCGATGTACTCAAGGCGACCTTTCCCGCCGGCACCGTATCCGGCGCGCCCAAGATCCGCGCGCTCCAAGTGATCCAGCAACTCGAACCGATCCAGCGCAACATCTACTCCGGCGCGGTCGGCTACATCGGCTGGTGGGGCGACATGGACACCGCGATCGCGATCCGCACCGCCGTCATCCAGGACGGCCACCTGCACGTGCAGGTCGGCGCCGGCATCGTTTACGACTCCGATCCCGCCAAGGAGTGGGAAGAGACGATGAACAAGGGCCGCGCGCTGTTCCGCGCGGTGGCGCAGGCGGCGGGGGGGTTGTGATGCTTGGCGCGTCAAGCATGCTAATGAGCGTGGCCCTGACCGTTGGTTCTCCTGTGGTCGAGAGAATTTCCGCTGCGGCTGTGGTTGCGGACTGCCCGCCAGAAGACGTCTTTGAACCCGGGCGTACCGCCCCGTCGATGGTGTTCCGCACTGGCGACCGACCGTCCTTCATTGCGCCATCGGGCATCGCCGCGCTCCGGATCGGGCCAGATGTGCTGGTTCCGGTACCGGATGCGCCGTTGAGAGGCGTCGTTGTCGGCCAGGTCAGCGGGCGCCTTCTGTTTGTCGTGCTGCGGTTCGACGGGGAGCCTGAAATACGCGTCAGCGTGAACGCGGCTAAGCATGCGAACTTGAAGCTGATGGCAGAGAGGTTTGGCGTCAGCGTGAGCGATATGTTTCGTGACTACCTGAGCACGTCGGAATGGCCCCCGTGCTCCGACATGCCGGCCATCGTCTATCGTGCTTCGGGCGAAATGGCGCTTTCTATCGCAACGGCTTCGGCCACGACCAACGCCAAAGTCCACTGGAATGACGTCCCTCTCCGTGTCGGCATCACCGCTGCTGAGGGAGGCGAGGCTCGCGATTCAACTGCGATTCTGGAAGTCGGGGGGGCAGATCAACGTCTGGTCATTGTTGACTGGAACACGCACATACTAGGAGGCGTCGATCTCGCGGAACTGACTGCGAGTCAATGGAGTCCCCAGCCAATTCGTAGATCTGATCTTGACGCGCTTGGTGGCGGGATTGCTGTCGGGACCTACGACGCTGTGATGTCGTCGGCAGTGCAGGTCGGCGTGCCGTGCGTGACGCGATACAGCGAGATGATGGTCGACTGCGCAGCGGCGCTCGCGATGATCGGTCCGCAATCACCCATGTCCTCGGATTCCTCGAAGCGCAGAGCCAAGGATTGATCGCAATGCTCCTGATGATCGACAACTACGACAGCTTCACCTACAACCTCGTGCAGTATCTGGGCGAGCTGGGTGAGGACGTCCGCACCATCCGCAACGATGAGCTTTCGGTCGCGCAGATCGCAGCACTCGAGCCCGAGCGCATCGTGATCTCGCCCGGTCCCTGCACGCCGAACGAAGCCGGCGTGTCGCTGGAACTGATCGAAAAACTGGCCGGCACGATGCCTATTCTGGGCGTGTGCCTTGGCCACCAGAGCATCGGCCAGGCTTTCGGCGGCAAGGTGGTGCGCGCGCGGCAGATCATGCATGGCAAGACCTCGATGATCCACCACACCGGCGTCGGCGTGTTCGCCGGCCTCGACAACCCGTTCGAGGCCACGCGCTACCACTCGCTGGTGGTCGAGCGCGACAGCTTGCCGGAGTGCCTTCAGATCACCGCCTGGACCCGGTATGCCGATGGCTCGATCGATGAAATCATGGGCCTGCGTCATCGCGACCTGGCAGTGGAGGGCGTGCAGTTCCACCCCGAATCGATCCTGACCCTGGTCGGCAAGGACCTGCTGCGCAACTTCGTAGCGACTCCGCGCAAGGCTGCATAGGGCGCAACTCCGCCCGCCGCTTCGCCATCCGCATACCGAGACCAACGATGCCGATCACCCCCCAGCAAGCCCTGCAGCGCACCATCGAACACCGTGAGATCTTCCACGACGAGATGGTCGAGCTGATGCATCAGATCATGCGTGGCGACGTCTCGCCGCTGATGACGGCCGCCATCCTGACCGGCCTGCGGGTCAAAAAGGAGACCATTGGCGAGATCACCGGCGCGGCACGCGTGATGCGCGAACTGTCCGCCAAAGTCGAGGTGCACGCCGGCCCGCACTTCGTCGATATCGTCGGCACCGGTGGCGACGGCGCACACACCTTCAACATCTCCACCGCGTCGATGTTCGTGGTCGCTGCTGCCGGGGCGACGGTGGCCAAGCACGGCAACCGCAGCGTGTCGTCGAAATCCGGCAGCGCCGACGTGCTGGAAGCGATGGGCGCGCGGATCGACCTCGGCCCCGCGCAGGTGGCCGAGTGCATCGCCGCCTGCGGCATCGGCTTCATGTTCGCACCCAACCATCATGCCGCGATGAAGACCGTGGCACCGGTGCGGCGCGAGATGGGCGTTCGCACCATCTTCAATATCCTGGGCCCGCTGACCAATCCGGCTGGCGCGCCGAACATCCTGATGGGCGTGTTCCATGCCGATCTGGTCGGCATCCAGGTGCGCGCGCTCGAACGCCTCGGTGCACGCCACGCGCTGGTCGTGCACGGGCGCGACGGCATGGACGAGATCTCGCTCGGCGCGGCCACCCTGGTCGGCGAGCTCAAGGATGGCGTGGTGCGTGAATACGAGATCCATCCGGAAGAGTTCGACCTCGCCATGGCCTCCAGCCGCCAGCTGCGGGTCGACGACCCGCAGCAGTCGCGTGCGCGGATCGACGAGGTGCTCGACAACCGCGCCGGCGCGGCGCGCGAGATCGTGGTGTTCAACGCAGGTGCAGCGCTGTATGCAGCCGACGTGGTGCCCAGCATTGCGGCCGGCATCGCGGCGGCGCGTGATGCCATCGGCAGTGGTGCGGCGCGCGCAAAGATGCATGAGTTTGTCGCGGCAACGCGACGCATCGCCGACGCTGCGCCATGAGCGATGGTGGCTTCGCGCCCACGCCTACGCCGCCTTACCACGTGGTGATCTTTACCTCGCAGCGCAGCGCGCACGACGACGCGGGCTATGCCGCTACCGCCGCACAAATGGATGCGCTGACCCGCAAGGTGCCTGGATTGCTCGGCATCGAGAGTGCGCGTGGCGCCGACGGGCTGGGCATCACGGTGTGCTACCGGGACCGCGAAGCCGCGATTACCGGCTGGCGTCAGCAGCTCGATCACGCCCAAGCGCAGCGCCGCGGCGATACAGTCGGGTACACGCACTACGAGCTGCGCGTCGCGCGGGTCGAACGTGCCTACGGCGGGCCACCGGCATGAGCGATATTCTGAGCACCATTCTCGAGCGCAAGGCGCAGGAAGTAGCCGCGCGACGCGGCGAGGTTTCGCTTGAGCAGCTGCGCGAGCGCGCAGCGACGCAAGCGCCGGCGCGCGGCTTCGAGGCCGCGTTACGGCGCAAGATCGCCGCGGGCAGCGCTGCCGTGATCGCCGAGGTCAAGAAGGCCTCGCCCAGCAAGGGCGTGATCCGCGCCGACTTCGATCCAGCCCGGATCGCCGCCAGCTACGCGCGTGGTGGCGCGGCGTGCCTGTCGGTGTTGACCGATCGCGATTTCTTTCAGGGGCATGAGGACTTTCTGCGCGATGCGCGGGCCGCTTGCGAGCTGCCGGTGCTGCGCAAGGACTTCACCATCGACGCCTACCAGGTGCACGAAGCGCATGCACTGGGCGCCGACGCGATCCTGCTGATTGTCGCCGCCCTCGACGATAGTCTGCTGCTTGGCCTGAGCGAGCTTGCGATCTCGCTCGGCCTCGATGTGCTGGTCGAGGTGCATAGCGCTGAGGAACTGGTCCGCGCGCTTGCCACGCCCTCGCCGCTGATCGGCATCAACAACCGCAACCTGCGCACTTTCGACACGCGGCTGGAAACCACGCTGGAGCTGCTGGGCCAGGTGCCAGCCGACCGCCTGCTGGTGACCGAGAGCGGCATCCATGCGCCTGCGGACGTGGCGCGCATGCGAGCCGCCGGTGTGCACGCGTTTCTGGTCGGCGAGGCCTTCATGCGGGCGCCCGACCCCGGCGCGGAACTGCAGCGCCTGTTTGCATGAACGATGCGGCCGGCGCGGTACCGCGCAAGCTCGTGCTGTTCGATTTCGACGGCGTGCTGGTCGCCGGCGACAGTTTCGCCGGATGGCTGCGGCGCGAGGGTCTTCGCCCACCGCATCGGCGGCTGCTCGCCATGCTTCTCGCCCCGATCGGTTTGCCGCTGCTGCGCTGGGAGCGCACCCGCTCACTCGGGGCGCGCCTGTTCCTGCACGTGGCGGTGCTCGGCGCGTCGCCCGCTACTCTGCGTCGTTCGCTGGAAGCTTACGGCGGCGCGCTGGTGCAGCGGCCGGATCGGATCATCGCCGAGGGTCTGGCTGCGCTGCGCGAGCATCAGGCCGCAGGCGATCGGGTGGTGATCGTCAGCGGCTCCGAAACCAGCCTGCTGCACGCGATCCTCGACGCCCTGCAGATCCGCGATGTCGAAGTCGTGGCCTCGTTGCTGGACTTCGACCGCTCTGCGGTGCGTGTTGTCCGCCATTGCTTCGGGGCGGGCAAACTGGGGGCACTGCGTGCAGCGGGCATCGAGCCACCGTGGGACGTCGCCTACAGCGATTCGGCCAGCGACTTGCCGATGCTGCGCGAAGCCGCGCGCCCGATCTGCGTAAACTGGCCGGACGCCGAGCGCGGGCTTGCCGCGCAAGCCCTTGGCCCACAGGTACGTTTCGTCACCTGGCGCTGAGCGCTGGCTGCATGGCGATCGCTCAGGCGTCGCCCAAGCGCCGCACGAAACGCATCGAACTTTCGACGTAACCGCAGGCGCGGTAAAAGTCGTGCGCCTCGTGTCGATGGATCGCGGTCGTGACCTCGATGCGTGCCGCACCACTGGCGCGCGCACGCTGCTCGGCCTCGCGCAGCAGCGCGCGACCCACGCCCAGATTGCGGTGGGAGCCGGCGACGATCAGGGCCGTGATGCGGCAAGTGTTGCGGCCCAACGGCAAGTAATACATGAAGTCCAGCGACAGCAGGCCGCAGGCTTCACCGTGCAGATCGGCTACCAGCAGCACCTGCGATGAATCCTCCAGTACGGTCACGATGCGCTCGATGGCTTCTTCGCGCGTGCACTCGTAGCCGAGCTCTGCGAGCAGGCGGGCCACGGCCTGTCCATCGGACGGCTTCGCGCTGCGCAGGTTCGGCGCTGCGGTGGGCAACGGAGCGCGCGCCACAGGGCTTCAGCGCGTGCCGAACACGACGATGGTCTTGCCCTTGACCGAGATCTTGCCCGCTTCCTCGAGCTGTTTGAGCACGCGGCCGACCATCTCGCGCGAGCAGCCGACGATCCGACTGATCTCCTGCCGCGAGATGCGGATCTGGGTGCCGTCCGGGTGCGACATGGCATCCGGTTCTTCGCACAGGTCGAGCAGGGTACGCGACACGCGGCTGGTGACGTCCATGAACGCCAACCGCGATACCTTGCGGCTGGTCTGCAACAGTCGTCGGGTCAGCTGCGAGCCGATCGCGAACAGGATGCGCGGGCACTCCGCGGCAAGGGTCGAGTTGAACAGACTGAACAGGCGTTCATACCCGATCTCGGCCAGATCGCAGGGCGTGCGGCTCTTGACCAACACCTCGCGCCGCTGCGGCTCGATGAACAGGCCCATCTCGCCGATGAATTCGCCGCGATTGAGGTAGGCCAGGATCAACTCGCGTCCATCTTCGTCCTCGCTCGATACCGTGAGCGAGCCGTCGACGATCAGAAACAGGGTGGCCGCACCGTCGCCCGGCCGGAAGATCGCCGTCTTGCTCGGGTAGCGGCGCCGATGGCAGACCGCAAGGAACTTCTCCATCGTCGCAGCGTCGAGGGCGAGCTCCGGTGGCGCCATGGCGCGGTCGAGGCCCTGCAACACGGGTTGGAAACGCTCTGCGGATGAGCTCTTCATGGGCCAATGATCGCATGTTGCCGAGGCTTGGGGTTCATGTAGCGAGTACCGGGCCCGTTAGAATTGCGTCGATCCCTGCCGGTTCCACCGGGGTTTAACCGCGCTGGGCCCGCTGCTGCCACTTGTACGTGCGCAATATAGCGGCATAATGCGCGGCCGTTTCGGCCCGGTCCACGCCAGGAGCCTGCCATGGTCAAGCCGCTGCCCCGCCTGCAACTGCAGGGCTTCAACAATCTCACCAAGTCGCTGTCGTTCAATATCTACGACATCAACTACGCGGTGACCGCCGACCAGCGCGATCGCTACATCGACTACATCGATGAGGCCTACGACGCCGATCGCCTGACCAAGATCCTGACCGACGTGGCCGAGATCATCGGCGCGAACATCCTGAACGTCGCCCGCCAGGACTACGACCCGCAGGGCGCCTCGGTGACGATCCTGATCTCCGAGCAGCCGATCGCCGACAAGCTGGGCAAGGACATGATCTCCGAGACGGTGCTCGCGCACCTCGACAAGAGCCATATCACCGTCCACACGTACCCGGAAAGCCATCCGGTCAACGGCATCTCGACCTTCCGGGCCGATATCGATGTGGCCACCTGCGGCGTCATCTCGCCCCTGAAGGCGCTGAACTTCCTGATCGACAGCTTCGAGTCCGACATCGTCACGATGGACTACCGGGTGCGTGGCTTCACCCGCGATGTGCGCGGCAAGAAGCACTACATCGACCATCGGATCAACTCGATCCAGGACTATCTGGCCAAGCACATCCGCCAGCGGTACGAGATGTTCGACGTCAACGTCTATCAAGAGAACATCTTCCACACCAAGATGCACGTAAAAGAGTTCGACCTCGATACCTACCTGTTCGAGGCCAACGCGAATGATCTGAGCTTCAAGGAGCGGCAGAAGATCGAAGCGCTGCTGCGGCGCGAGATCCAGGAGTTGTTCCACGGGCGCAATCTGGTCTGAGGCAGTCCGGCAAGCCGGCCGCCCAAGCGACTGCGGCGGCCATCACACGCGGTAGGCGAGCGCCTTCATCAGTGCAGCCGCGGCGGTCATCAGGCGCGGTATCGGAGTCGGCAGCGCGGCAGCTCCGGCGTCCTGCGCCTGCCGCCCATGGCGTGCCTCATCCGCACGCATCTTCTCGACGATCGCGCGGCTGCGCGTATCGTGTGCTGGCAGTTGCTCGAGGTGCTCGCCCAGATGCGCTTCGACCTGACGTTCGGTCTCCACAATGAAGCCGAGGCTGGTGCGGTCGCCGACCAGCCCGGCGGCCGCGCCGAGCGCGAACGCACCCGCGTACCACAGCGCATTGAGCGCGCTGGGCCGGCTGTCGAGCTCGTCCAGGCGTCGCGCGCACCATGCGAGATGGTCGGCTTCTTCGTCGGCCGCATGCAGCAGATGCGTCTTGAGCTCCGCGCTGCGGCTGACTGCGGCCTGGCCCAGATACAACGCCTGCGCGCACACCTCGCCGGCGTGGTTGATCCGCATCAGGCCTGCGGCATGCCGCCGCGACGCCTCGTCGAGCGCTGTGTGTTCTGAAGCCTGCGCCGGGTAGGCGGTCTTCGGCACCGGCGCCGGACCCAGGGAAGTCGCCAGCGCATGGGCCAATCCAGCCACCAGGCGGTCTGTCGGAGTGCTGCTGCGCAAGCTCAAGGATTGTGCTCGGTGGGGCTGCAAAAGAGACATCCGCGGCACACCTGCCGCACGCTGCCAAGTCCCCCAATCGTAGCGCGATGTGCGTAGACGTGGCGTGCCGCACCAGCACCAGCGCCAACGGTTGCGATTGCGCCCATGTGGCGTGTCGTGTCACCGACTGTCGGTGCCGGTGCCGCTGCCGAGCGGCCCGTCCGCGCCGTGGATGGCGGGGATCGCAGGCATCCGCCGAAACCTTCCGCAACGTGCAGCGCACCGTTGCGCAC
>JBBSDI010000121.1:0-9546 GCA_038249585.1 Lysobacterales bacterium
CTGGCACTGGGCGACGCGGGAGCAACCGCGTTGCGCCATCCGCTGCTGATCGCCACCACGCTGGCGGTATTCGGTCTGTTGTTGTGGTGGGCCGATGCGCGCCGCCGCGGCGATCGCGACGAATACAGCGTCAGCCTCAAGCAGGCGCTGTTCATCGGCGGCATGCAGGCGCTGGCCCTGATTCCGGGCGTGTCGCGTTCTGGCATCACCATGACCGCGGCCTTGCTGATCGGACTGGAGCGCACGGCAGCGGCACGGATGTCGTTCCTGGTCTCGGTGCCGGTGGTCGCGTTGGCGTCTGCGCACGGGGTGATGGAAGTGCTCACCGGTGCCAGCGATGTGCCGATGGGGACCTTCGTCACCGGTGCCGTGCTGTCGGCGGTGTTCGCGTTCGTGGTGATCCACTTCTTCCTGCGTTTTGTCGGGCGTCTGGGTGCGAAGCCGTTTGCGATCTACCGGTTGCTGTTCGCCGCCATCATCGTGGCCCTGTATTTCAGTCGGCAGGGCGGGTAGCGCGGGTCGCCCCGACCCGCGATCACGGTCGCCATGCGCGCGTTGCATGCGGTGCACCGCGTCGCAGGTCGGGACGACCTGCGCTACGCGCGCCATTTTGTGGCTATGGCGCGCTGGCTTTGCACACAATTCGTGCAATAAACATCCGGATTCGGTACGTACTTCCACAATATTGCGCTGCAACAAGGGCTTGCGCATCCACGGGTGAATGGCACGCCAGTTGCGACGCACTGGTCGGTTGCACTGCCATTACCCAATCCTCTGGAGAGCTCCATGTCCGCCGAACACGCGCTGAAAATGATCAAGGACAATGAGGTCGAGTTCGTCGACCTGCGCTTTGCCGACCTGCTCGGCAAGCAGCACCACGTGACGTTCCCGGCCAAGACCATCGACGCGACGACCTTCGAGGACGGCAAGATGTTCGACGGCTCGTCGATCTCCGGCTGGAAGGGCATCAACGAGTCCGACATGGTGCTGCTGCCCGATCCTTCCAGCGCGGTGCTCGATCCGTTCGCCGAAGACACCACCCTGATCCTGAACTGCGACGTGCTTGAACCGAGCACCATGCAGGGCTACTCGCGCGACCCGCGCTCGATCGGCAAGCGCGCCGAGGCGTATCTGAAGGCCACCGGCATCGCCGACGCTGCGTTCTTCGGCCCCGAGCCCGAGTTCTTCATCTTCGATTCGGTGCGCTGGCAGAACAGCATCAACGCCACCGGCTTCGAGATCGATGCCGAAGAAGGCGCGTGGTCGTCGAACAAGAAGTTCGAAGACGGCAATACCGGCCATCGTCCGGGCCTCAAGGGCGGCTATTTCCCGGTGCCGCCGGTCGACTCGTTCCAGGACATCCGCAGCGAGATGTGCAAGACGCTCGAGGCGATGGGGGTGCCGGTCGAGGTGCACCACCACGAAGTCGCCACCGCCGGCCAATGCGAGATCGGCACCCGCTTCAATACCCTGGTGCGCAAGGCCGACGAGCTGCTGACCCTGAAGTACATCGTCAAGAATGTGGCCCATCGCCATGGCAAGACCGCAACCTTCATGCCCAAGCCGCTGGTCGGCGACAACGGATCGGGCATGCACGTGCACCAGTCGCTGTCCAAGGGTGGCACCAACCTGTTCGCCGGCGACGGCTACGGCGGCTTGAGCCAGCTCGCGCTGTGGTACATCGGCGGCATCTTCAAGCATGCGCGCGCGATCAACGCGTTCACCAATTCGACCACCAACAGCTACAAGCGCCTGGTGCCGGGCTTCGAAGCGCCGGTGATGCTGGCCTACTCGGCGCGCAACCGCTCGGCATCGTGCCGCATTCCGTGGGTGTCGAGCCCGAAGGCGCGGCGCATCGAGATCCGCTTCCCGGATCCGGTCAACTCCGGCTACCTGACGTTTGCCGCGCTGATGATGGCCGGCCTCGACGGGATCAAGAACAAGATCGATCCGGGCTCGCCGATGGACAAGGATCTGTACGACCTGCCGCCGGAAGAGGACAAGCTGATCCCGAAGGTGTCGCACTCGCTGGACGTCGCGCTCGAGGCGCTCGACCACGATCGCGAGTTCCTCAAGGCCGGTGGCGTGTTCAGCGATGATGTGATCGACGGCTATATCGATCTGAAGATGCAGGAAGTGACCAAATTCCGCGCCGCGACCCATCCGCTCGAATACCAGATGTACTACAACATCTGAACCAAGGGGGCCGGGGGGCCGGCCGGCGCGGCAGCTTCTGCCGCGCCGGCTTTTTCCCCGGCTCGCGTAGCAATGACAGCGCGCCGATCCGGGGGCAGCGGCAGGTCGGGTCGGTGCGCGGTGCTGACCCGCCCTGTTTTGTTCGAGCAGCGCCCACCGACTCCGCGTTGTCTGGCGTGGATGTGCGGCTGCCGCGCAGTCGCGCACGTTGCGACTCAATCGTCCACTTCGCCAGCAGGCGGTGCCTGCGGAAAGCGCTCGGGTGGATCGACCAGCAACTGCTCTTCGGCAGGCAACGCTTGCCCGGACAGGAACGCCAGCAGGCACGCGTTGGTTGCGTCGATCGAATCGAAGGGCGTGCCATGGCGGGAGCCGCGCACCACCACCAGCTGCGCACCCATGCGCTGCGCCCACTCGCGCTTTTCGTCCAGTCCGGTGTAGTCGTGTTCGGCGGCGATCATCAGCATCGGCGTGCGCAGGCAGTCGAGGCGTTCGCGTGCGCACCAGCCGGCCAGGGCGCGCACGGTATCCAGATAGGCGCGCGGTGGATTGGCGCCGAGCACGGCGATCACGCGCTCGCGCATCGGCGCCTGATGCGACTGCGGGAACAAGCGCGCCGCAACCATGCGCGCGACCCGTGGAAGACCCAGCACGCGCACCATGCCGGACTGCACCTTGACCTCCATCCACTTGCGCCAGTGGTCGATGCGATAGCTCGGCAGCGAATTGATCGTGACCAGCCGCAGCGCACGCAGCGGTTGCTGCAGCGCCATCTCCAGCGCCACCGCGCCGCCCAACGAGAATCCGACCAGATGCGCTTGCTGGATGCCCAGCGCATCCAGCAGCGCCCACAGGTCGTGACCGAACTGGGCGAGGCTGAACGGCCCGCGCGCGCTGCTGCTGCGCCCGGACCCGCGCAGGTCGGGTGCGATCGCGCGGAAACGCTCGCCGAGGGGCGCCATCTGGAATGCCCAGTCGGCGCCGCTCGAACCCAGGCCATGAATCAGCAACACGGCCTGCCCGCTGCCGCACTCGCGCCAGTGCACCGGTTGGCCGGCCAGCTCACGCCACGGCATACGCGCTTCGACTGGCCCTGGTGCATGCGCCCTGCACCGGGCAGGCACGCCGGGCCTGCGCGCAGCGGCAATGATTACCGGGCGCGTGCTGTCGGCCTTGCGCTGGTGCAGTCATCCGCATGCCGCGAGTGTAGTGCTCGATGGCCACCGCCTGCGCACGCATTCTCCCTATAATCGTGCAATGCGTGTCCATGCGATCCCCGCCGATGTGCTCGAAGCCCTCGCTACACCCGTGGTGCGGGTTGGCGCGCGCGGTGAGGTGCAGGAGGTGAACCCGGCCTTCGCGGCGTGGCTGGGCTTCTCCGCGCGCCGCTTCATCGATCTGCCGGTCGCGGCGCTGGCCCCTGGCGAGGCCACGATCGACGCGCTGCTCGCGCGCAGCCGCAACGACGGACGCGCACTGCGCGTGCATCGCCAGCGCCTCGCACCCGCACCGGACCACGAGCGCTTCGCCGATCTGTGGGTCACGCCACTGGCTGACGATGCCGGCTGGCTGCTGGAGTTCCACCCGGTCGAGGAATTTCCCGGCGCAGATCCCGCCACTGCGGTGCCCGCCGCGCTGCACGAGGCGCTCAAGGGGCTGGCGCACGAGATCCGCAATCCGCTGGCCGGTCTGCGCGGTGCTGCGCAACTATTGGGAAAACGGGTCAACGATGCCGACAGCCGACGCTATCTCGAAGTGATCGTCGCGGAGTCCGAGCGCCTCTCGCATCTGGTCGATCGCCTGCTCAATCCGGCACCGCCGCGCGCACCGGCACCGGTCAACGTGCACGAGGTGCTCGAGCGCGTGCGCCTGCTCAGCGAGGCACAAAACGGCTGGTCCGCACTGGTCGCGCGCGACTACGATCCCAGCCTGCCGAGCGTGCTGGGCGACGCCGACCGCCTGACCCAGACCGTATGGAATCTGGTCCGCAACGCGGTCGAAGCCGGCTCCAGCGAGGTGCGCCTGCGGACCCGCGCCGAGACCCAGGTCGCGATCGGCGAGATCGTGCATCGGCGCGCGCTGCGCATCGAGGTGGTCGACAACGGTCGCGGGGTGCCCGATGAACTGGCCACCCGCCTGTTCCTGCCGCTGGTGTCCGGGCGAGCGGAAGGCTCCGGACTTGGACTGACCCTGGCCCAGCAGGTCGCGCGCGAACATCGCGGCTCGCTGAGCTATCGCTCGCGACCGGGGCATACGGTGTTCACGCTGCTGCTGCCAATGGAAGGAGATGGGTGATGGGCGATGGGCGAATGGCGAATGGCAAATGGGAAAGCGCTGCAAACTGGCGGCTGGCAGGCTCCTGCCCATTCGCCATTCGCCATTCGCCATTCGCCGCTTCACCCCCCTCATGGGCCGGACTCGAGCAGCGATGAAGGAACTATGGGTCATCGACGACGACCGCTCGGTGCGCTTTGTGCTCGCCGAGGCGCTGCGCGAGGCAGGTTTCGTGGTGCGCGACTTCGACAATGCGCATGCTGCCCTTGGCGTGCTCGCGCAGGCCCGCCCGGATGCCGTGTTCACCGATGTGCGCATGCCGGGCATGAGCGGCATCGAGTTCCTCGATGAGATCAACCGCCGCCTGCCGGACGTGCCGGTGATCGTGATGAGCGCCTATACCGACGTGGTCAGCACGGTCGGCGCGTTCCGCGGTGGCGCCTTCGAATTCCTGTCCAAGCCCTTCGATCTGGATCTTGCCGTGGCCACCGCACAGCGCGCGGTGCAGGGTGAATCGCCCGCGGTGCTGGCGGCAGCCACGCGAGTGCCGCCCGCTGCAGCGCTTGAAGCGGCGATGATCGGCAACTCGCCGGCGATGCGCGAGGTGTTTCGCGCGATCGGGCGCATCTCGCAAACCCAGCTCAACGTGCTGATCACTGGCGCGACCGGTACCGGCAAGGAGCTGGTCGCGCGTGCCCTGCATCGGCATTCCAAGCGCGCCAGCGGTCCCTTCGTGGCGCTCAATACCGCCGCGATCCCGGCCGAGCTGCTGGAGTCGGAGCTGTTCGGCCACGAGGCTGGCGCATTTACCGGCGCGGCACGCCGCCATGCCGGGCGCTTCGAGCAGGCCCAGGGCGGTACTTTGTTCCTCGACGAGATCGGCGACATGCCGGCCTCGCTGCAGACCCGCCTGTTGCGGGTGCTCGCCGAGGGCGAGTTCTATCGGGTCGGTGGACGCGAGCTGCTGCGCACCGACGCGCGGGTGATCGCCGCGACCCACCAGGACTTGAGCCGCAAGGTCGCCGACGGCAGCTTTCGCAGCGACCTGCTGCATCGACTCGACGTGGTGCGCATCCACCTGCCGGCGCTGCGCGAACGGCAGCAGGACATCGCCGACTTGGCGTTGCGATTCCTCACCGCCGCGACCGCCGCGATGGGCCTCGAGCCGAAGCGTTTTTCGGCCCGCGCGCTCGATCAGCTGACCCGATTCGACTGGCCGGGCAATGTGCGTCAGCTGGAAAACCTGTGTCGGCGCCTGGCGGTGATGGCCCCGGGGCGCGAGATCGTGAGCGCCGATCTGGCCCTCGATGTCGGTCCGGCCAGCGCGCCATCGAGCGACTGGACGCTGGGCCTGCGCGCCTGGGCGCAGGACCGGCTGCGCGGCGGCAGCGAGGATGTCTATGCGCAGGCCAAGGAGCGCTTCGACCACGCGCTGCTGGATGCCGCGCTCGAGATCACCGGCGGTCACCGCCAGAACGCGGCCGCGCGGCTCGGCCTGGGTCGCAATACGATCACCCGCAAGCTGGGCGCCAGTCGCCGGCGGCGTCCGCGTGGTGCCGTCGTCGATCCACCCTGAGAGCCGACATGTCCAACAGCCTGATTCGCGACGCGCGCCGCGACGACGTCGATACGCTGGTCGCATTCAACGCCGCCATGGCGCTGGAGACCGAGCACAAGATCCTCGATCCGGCGCTGCTGCGGCGCGGCGTGCTGGGTGTGTTCGACCTGCCCTCGCGCGCCATCTATCTGGTCGCCGAGCAGCAGGAACGGGTCGTCGGCGGCCTGATGGTCACCACCGAATGGAGCGACTGGCGGGGTGGCGACTGGTGGTGGGTGCAAAGCGTCTACGTGCGGCCCGAACAGCGCGGCCAGCGCGTGTTTGGCGCCCTGTACGCGGAGGTCGAACGTCGCGCGCGGGCCGCCGGAGCGGTCGGCTTGCGCCTGTATGTGGAGCGTGACAACCAGCGGGCGCAGCGAACCTACTTAGCGCTCGACATGGCGGAAACCGCCTACCGCTTGTTCGAATGCGGATTCGACCCGCGGGCCACCCGGACGGACGGTAGCCCGGAAGCCACCGACGGTGGTCACACACGGCCGCCCGTGCCGGGTTAACGAGAGGCTAACCCGACACTGCCACTATACTCACCATTATTCGTATATCGGAGTGGATTCATGGCGTCTGTACGCTTGCAATCATATGGGCTCGTCGCACTGGCCCTGATGGCCGGGATCGGGGTCGCGCACGCCCAGGAAGTGCAGATCCGCGGTACTTTCAATGGCGTGCCGTATCCGCCCACCTGCGCACCACCGTCCGGCGGCGGCATCAGCTTCGTGCTGACCACACCGCCACCGGGGCAGCTGCAGGCGCAGTTCGCGTGCGATACCGTGCCGACCCGCCCGCTCACGTTTACCTGCCTGCCGGGTGAATTCGGTGGCAGCGGCACCGGCGTCAGCGCGCAGTATGACGTGCGCGGGTCGAGCGGTGACGTCAGCGTGCTGTTCGTGGAGTGCCCGACCAACGCGGCCACCACGGTGGTCAATCTCGAAGCTGCGATCCAGGACCTGTTCATCGATCGCGCGACCTACCAGTCGAACCCCGGCGCCAACGCGCCGGAAACCGCATGCGCCTCAGGCGTCGGCAACACGATCACCCGGGTCAGCTATACCCCGGATACGCGGATCCTCAGCTACGACTGCCTGAGCGGCACCACGACCACCACCGTGGAGTGCTTCACCTGGGATGGCGAGCCGGTGTCTTCGCCGCGTTCGGGCAGCGGTCTGTCCTATCAGGTCGCCAACCGCAACACCCTGAACGTCGAGGACTGCATCGGATTCGGCGCCAACAATGATCGGGCATTGAACAGCCCGGCGCTGATCCCGCCCCAGATAGTCGGCGGCGGGGTGCTGTTTGCCGATGGCTTCGAGCCGCCGGCTTCGGTGGCGACCACCACCACCATCACCGGCATCACGCCGACGCCTGCGACCATCGGCGAGCCATATACCGTGTCGGTCAGCGTCGCAGCCGACGGGCGTGCGCCGGCCGGTGCGGTGCTGGTCTCGGATGCGGCCGGTGCCAACTGCACCGTGACCTTGTCGGGCACCGGCACGGGTAGCTGCGCGCTCACCTCCGCGGCAGCCGGCGCGCGCACCATCCGCGCCACCTATGCGGGTCGGATCGGGTTCGACGGCAGCACCGTGACGGGCGCGCAGACCGTCGGCATCGGCACCCAGGCGATTACCTTGGGCAGTCCGATCGAAGGCGCCAACATCATCTACAGCGCAGGCGGCACCGCGCCGCTGGTGGCTACCGGCGGCAACTCGGGCCTGCCGGTGACGTTCACCACCACTACCCCGGCCACCTGCGGTGTGAGCGGCAACACGCTCAACATCGCCGGCGCCGGCGCCTGCGTGATCCGCGCCAACCAGGCCGGCAATGCGAACTACTCGGCGGCACCGCAGGTCACTCGCAACGTGACCATCGCGCGGGCGCCACAGACGATCACATTCGAACTTCCGAACCCGCTTCCTACGTACGTGCCGAATGGGACCTTCACTGTTGTGGCAACTGGTGGAGCCTCTGGTGAGGCCGTCATTTTCGTAGCCATCTCAACATCTGTGTGCGCAGTGCAGTCGGAGGTGGTTACTGGCGCTACGACCACTGCGCAAATCAGAATGCTCAGCCGAAGCACCTGCACGATCGTTGCGCTGCAGGCGGAAAGCGAAAACTACTTGCAGGCACCGGACGTCACGCGAAACATCGCGATTCAGCTCGGAACGCAGACTATCAGCTTCAATCCACCGTCAACCGTCCCCTTCTCATCTGGCCAGACGTTCGCAGTCTCCGCAACGGGCGGACAATCGAGCTCTCCGGTTGTTCTTACGTCTCTTACACCGGCTATCTGCACGGTGCCGCCGTCGGGTCAAACTGTGGTCGGCAATACAACGAGCACATTGGTGACGATGGTCACGGCGGGGAATTGTCGGATCACTGCGCTTCAGAACGGCGACGTGGATTTTGCGCCGGCCCCGTCCGTCACCCGGACGATTCAATTGACGACGCCATAACTCATAGGGCGGGCCTTCGGCCCGCCACTGTGGCTGCCATGCGCTGCACGCCGGTGATGCATTGACCACAGGGATCGACGGCGGGCCAAAGGCCCGCCCTGCGTGGGGCGCGCAGCAGACGACCTTCTATTGTCGTAGTGCGGGCCTGTGGCCCGCCACGTGCCGTCCAAACCACCGCATTCATGCAGCTTTCGGTAGTTGCGATGCCTTGGGCGGCGGGCCACAGGCCCGCCCTACATTCCGCACCATCGCGACGGTTGCGGCCGCGTGTCCGATCAACAATCCACCACGCCCGCCAGCGCCACCGGCCGCGGATCGCGGCTCGCGTTGAAGCGCGCGGCAAGCCATGCGGCTCCCTCGCGCACGCCGTCCTCGGCGAGCGGCCACAGTCGCGCGATCACGCGCCCCTGCTCGGCACCTTCGGCCTCCAGCACCACGAAGCCTGCGGTGCCGAGCGCGCGGTGCGAGATCGCGACCACGCGTGCGGGCCCTTCACCGCGCTCGTGCACGGTTTCGAGCACCCACGCCTGCGCCAGCAGCGGTCCGCGATCCAGCGCGTTGGCACTGTCGGCATCGCCGGCCGCGGGGTCGGCCACCACCCACCGCGGCGCCAGCGCGTGCGCGCCGAGCAGGGCCGCGGTGCGCCGCTGGTCGAGCAGGAATCCGGCAAAGCCATCCGCGCGGCTCGGCGCATCCATGGCAGCGCCCGGACCGTGGGCCCACGCGCTGTAACCGCAGGCGCCCGCGTGCACGCTGCCCTGCGCATAGCGCCACGGCGCGCCGCCCGCGGTGCGCACGAACTGCGCCTGCGTCGGTGCCAGCAGGGCGGCCTCGAGCAGCAGCCAGACCGCGCCCATCTGCGCATGCTCGAGCTGGATCGCAGTCAACGCACACAGGTCATTGCGCGTCATGTAGCGCGCATGCGCAACCTGCAGACCCAGCGCCTGCTGCAGGAACAGCGCGACCGCAGCACCCGCCAGACCGTGCTCGGTGAAGTCGACCTCCATGCGC
>JBBSDI010000122.1:0-9519 GCA_038249585.1 Lysobacterales bacterium
CCCGTAAATCGCGCCTGCGCATGGACCATGCCGGCGAGCCCGAACCGGTCAGCGTGCAGATCGCCGGCTACGACCCGCTGATGCTGGCCGAGGCCGCACGCTACAACGTAGCCCTCGGCGCGCAGATCATCGACATCAACATGGGCTGCCCGGCGAAGAAGGTCTGCAATGTGTGGTCGGGCTCGGCCTTGATGCAGGACGAGGCGCTGGTCGCGCGCATCCTGAGCGCGGTGGTGCGCGCGGTCGAGGTTCCGGTGACGTTGAAGATCCGCACCGGCTGGGCGCGCACGCAGCGCAATGGTGTGGCGATCGCCCGCATCGCGCAGGACTCGGGGATCGCAGCGCTCGCGGTGCACGGGCGCACGCGCGAGGACATGTACACGGGTGTCGCCGAATACGACACCATCGCCGAGATCAAGTCGCGCCTGGCGATTCCCGTGCTGGCCAATGGTGATATCGACTCACCGCGCAAGGCGCGTGAGGTGCTCGCGCGTACCGGCGCCGATGGCCTGCTGATCGGCCGCGCCGCACAGGGCCGACCGTGGATCTTCCGCGAGATCGCGCACTACCTCGCCTGCGGGCGTGAATTGCCGCCGCCAGCGGTCGACGCGGTGCGCGACATCCTGCTCGGGCATCTGGAGAATCTGTACGCGTTCTATGGCGACATCCAGGGCGCGCGGATCGCGCGAAAGCACGTGGCCTGGTACTGCCATGACCACCACGCCGCGACGCTGCGCGCGCGCGTGAACGCCAGTGAGCGGCCGCAGGAACAGATCGCCGCGGTTCGCGAGCACCTCGCCGGGGTCGCTGAACTGGCGGCGTGAGCGCTGCCACTGCAACGCCGCCACCGCTACACCAGCACGTTACTGCGTGGGCTTTAACGCGCAGCAGGACGGTGAGCTGGTCAGCCACGCTTCCACTTGATCGAACAGCCCATGCTCGGCACCTGGTCGGGCACTGCGGGTTTTCCTGCAGCGATCGCGAGCATCGCATCGACCAGTTCACGCCGCATGCCGGGTTTGCGCTCGCCCATCGCCGCTTCGTCGAGACGGCCGCGGTAAGCCAGGCCGCCGCCGGCATCGAAGCCGAAGAAGTCCGGCGTGCACACGGCGCCGTAGGCGCGCGCGACCGCCTGCGATTCGTCGTAAAGATACGGAAACGGCAGCGCCCACTCGCGCGCGATCGCGCGCATGCTGTCGAAGGAATCCTGCGGATACGCCACTGCGTCGTTGCTGCTGATCGCAACCACGCCAACACCGGCTGCCAGCAACTCCTTGGCATCCTCGACCAGTCGCACGCGGATCGCCTTCACGTACGGACAATGGTTGCAGATGAACGCGACGAGGGTGCCGTTGGCGCCACGCACATCGGCCAGCGCCAGCGTGCGGCCGTCGGTTGCGGGCAGGCGAAAGTCGCCGATCGGACTGCCGAGTGAAGGGTCGGGGGTGTGGGTCAGGGCCATGCGCTAACGCCTTGCCGTGGGGAATCACGATGATTCAAGCGCTGCCGTGGCTTACTCGAATCCACTGCGCAACAGCGTATCCAGCCCCGGGGGTGCCGGCACATCGCCGTTGCAGACGAGGTCGCCGGTGGCCGAGCGCAGGCGCAGGATCGCGCGATCGAAAGGGTAGCTGAACTGCACGCCATCGGTGCCGTTTGGATTCAGGCTGGTCGCGAGGAACACCGTCTCGGTACTGCTGTTGAAGCGAAACGGCCGCGTCGTGACGATCTGCGCTACGTTGTTGGGCCGCGCGCAGGCAATCATGCTGGTTGGCGCGAGCAGGTTGTAGCCGAGTGTGCCGTTGGCGACCAGGTTGCCTGCGAGCAACACGTAGTAGCGGCCATCGAGCTCGATGGTGCTGTTGTCGGGGATTCCGAACGTGAACTGGGCCTGGGCGTGGGTAGCCGCCAGCAGGAGGAGTATCGTTGCGAGTAGTCGACTCATCGGGCCGCAGTGTACGGTTGCGACATTCACCATGCGTTAAATGCTGCCTGCAGCATGGCTGAACTGTGACGTAGCGCCGCAAATATCCGATGACCGGCCCGCGCAATTGCGAATCAGCACCACTCAACTGCCTGTGCGTATCCGTCGCCACAGCTTTTGAAAGGTCGCCCGATCGAGGCGGACGGGCCAGGCGAGCGCCTCCGGTGCGATCGCCACGGTGTCGCCATCGCGCTGCTCGCCGACCGCGAAACGAAACACGTATTGGCCCTCCTCGCCCATTCGCAGGTCTTCGATCACGACACGGCCGTCGATCTGTTCCACGCCGTACCAGTCGGAGCTGAACCAGGCCAGGCGCTGCACGTTCCAGTTGTCGGCCAACGGTTCGATCAGCTCGCGATTGCCCGGATACGGTTGCATGAACGCAGTGCGCGCGGGTGCCGCAAAGCTGTACCAACCCTCCAGGTAGTCGCCATTGCCGCGCATGACCACGATCCGCCAAGCGATGCTGTTGAGCGGGGTGGGCGTAACCAGGATGCGCGCATCGCTCACACCGCGCTGCGCCTGGTCGGCACGCATCGCACGCTGGATGTGCTGCTGCGCGAACACGGTCCAACCCAGATAACCGGTGCTCAACAGCAGCCCCATCGCCAGCCACAAGCCGGCGCGCGCCTTCTCGCGCAGAAACCACGCCGCCACGACGCCGATCAGCAGCCACAAGGTGTAGAGCGGGTCGATGATGAAGATGCTGCCGATCATCACCGGCGGACTTTGCAGTGGCCACCACAGCTGGGTGCCGTAGACCGTCATCGCGTCGAGCAGCGGGTGGGTGAGCAGGGCCAGCTCGAATACCAGCAGCCAGCGCCAGCGCTGCGCGCGCATCAGCGGCGAGACCGCGAGCGTAAGCCCCCACAGCGCGAGTGCTACCCACGGCAGCACCAACAGCGAATGACTGAAACCGCGATGCATGGTGTATTCACGCACCGGATCGCCGAAGTGGATCAGCACGTCGAGATCCGGCAGCGTACCGAGCGCGGCACCGATCAGAAGAGCCCGACGGCGATGCCCTGCGGGTGCGATGACTGCGGCGACCGAAGCGCCGAGAACGATCTGCGACAGCGAATCCATGCGTCAAGCGGGAGTGGGAAGAAGGATCGCAATTGTGCCGGTACGCGCGGATTGGTGCGAGGGGGTGGGTGGTGGCGAATGGCGAACGGGTTCTCCGCCGATTGCCACGCTGCAGGAGCCCACCCTGTGGGCGACCGATCCAGCGACAGCGATCGGATCTGCCGGTCGCGGCAATGCCGTCAATCGCAGAACCGCGACTCAGGCAGCCCGCGGCAATTCGAACAGCTCCACCGCATCGCGCGCCGGCAAACGCTTGAGCACTTCGATCCCGCGATTCCAGCGCACCAGCGACAGTGCGCCCTGCGCGTCCTCGGCAATCGCGGTCAGGCTCTCCACCCAGTCGCCATCATTGGCATACACCAGCCCATCGCGCTCGAACAGCGCGGGTCGATGGATATGCCCGCTGATGATGCCGTCCAGACCACGGCGCCGCGCATCGTTCAGGCATGCGCCGACATAGCGCTCGATGTAGCGCTCGGCCGCACCGCTCTGGCGCTTGATGTAATCGGCCAGCGACCAGTAGCGACCGCCAAGCGCGCGGCGTGCGCGATTCTGCACGCGATTGCCGGCCAGGATCACGTCGTAGAGCTTGTCGCCCAGCCACTCCTGCCAGCCGCCGAAGTGGGTGATGCCGTCGAACTCGTCGCCGTGGGTCACCAGATAGCGACGCCCGTCCGCCGCCTTGTGCACCATCCGGCGCCGGATCGTCATCCGCGGCAGGGTCATGCCAACGAACTGGCGGATCGGGCGATCGTGGTTGCCCGGGATATAGACGATCTCGGTGCCATCGCGGCGCATCGCATGCAGGCACTCGATGATGCGCGTGTGGTCGCGGCCCCAGGAGGCGCGCTTCTGGCTCATCCACCACAGATCGAAGATGTCGCCGACCAGGTAGATGCGCTCGCAGCGCAGCGCCTGCAGGAAATCGGCCAGCGCATCGGCATGGCAGTTGGCCGAACCCAGGTGCACGTCGGAGACGAACACGCTGCGCATCGGCGCCATCAGATCGATCCGCAGTGGTGCGTTCATGCACGCACCGCCGGCTGCGATTCAGCACCCATGCGCTTTCGGTGCGCCAGGTAACGCTCGCGTTTTTTCGGCTTGACCTGCGCCAGGTCGACCAGGATCAGTCCGTCGACCACCCCGGCAAAATCGGGATCGGTGCCGAAGGCCATGAACTGCACGCCGCCGGGCTCGCACAGTTCGCTGTACTGCTTGTACAGCATCGGTACCCGCGCGCCGAGTGCGTCCAGATTCTGCTTGAGCACGCGGAAACTGTCGTCGGCGTCGAGCGCGCCGAATTGCGGCGCTGCGTTGCCGAAGCGGAACGGGTGGCGCGAGCGCACCAGACCGTGTGGTGCGCCGAAATAGCGCTGGTAGTAGGCGACCAGCTGCTCGCGCGCTGGCTGCGGAATCTCCGCACTGATCGAGACCGGGCCGAGCAGCCAGCGGATCTCCGGATGCTGGCGCAGATAGGCACCGATGCCGTACCACAGGTAGTCCAGCGAGCGCGTGCCCCAGTACTTGGGTGCCACGAAGCTGCGTCCGAGCTCCATGCCGCGCTCGATGCGTGGCAGCAGGCGCGGATCGAAGTCGAACAGGCTGTGGGTGTACAGGCCCGCAAGCCCGCGCTCGCCCAGAACCCGCGCACACGGCGCGACGCGATACGCTCCGGCAAGCTCCAGCGCCTGCGCATCCCACAGCACAATGTGGTCGTACCAGGCATCGAAGCGGTCGCTGTCGAGTCGCTTGCCGCTGCCCTCGCCCACTGCGCGGAACGTCACCTCGCGCAGCCGCGCGATCTCGCGCAGCAGCGCTGAATCGCTCGCCAGGCGGCCGCAGTAGATGCGCTTGCCGTCAGCGGTTTCGCCGATCAGCTCGAGCCTGCCGATCTCCGCCAGCACCGCGCGCAGGTCACCCGCGTGCGCGATCGGCGCTTGCGCAGGTCGCCATGCGTCACGCCCGCGGGCCAGCTCATGGACGGTCTTGCGCACCAGCGCGAGTGCCCCGTCGGTATGCCCGGCGGCCTGCATCAGTTGCGCCACCGGCCGCGGCATGCCGATCCGGATCTCGATCCGGCGCCCGCGGCGCGCGAACACCTCGCGCGGCAGCAGCGCGGTGCCCAGCGGCGAGTACAGGCTCGCCAGGCCGTAGAACAACGCCGAGTTGCGGCCGCGTAGATGCACCGGCAGCACCGGTGCTGCGGCCTTCTCCGCGAACTTGAGAAAGCCCTTGCGCCAGCGCGAATCGGCCACCCCGCGCAGGCCCAGTCGCGACACCTCACCGGCCGGGAATATGATTACGGCCTGTTCCGCGGCGAGCGCTGCGTCGACCGCGCGCAGGCTCTCCGCAGTCGGCTTGCCGCCGAGAATGCGCAGTGGAATGAGCAAATCGGACAGGCCCTCGAACACGTTCAGGAAATCGTTGGCTACGATCTTGACGTCGCGGCGGACGCTACCGACCAGGCCGAGCAGGGCCAGTGCATCGACAGCCCCCATCGGATGATTGGCCACGATGACCACCCTTCCGGTCTGCGGCACGCGCTCGCGCTCGACGTGATCGACCAGCCAGCGGCAATCGAGCCATTGCAGGCCAGCATCGACGAACGCGAAGCCGCGCAGGTGCGCGTGATCGCGCAGGAAGCCATCGATCTCGTCCAGTCGCGAGACCTTGGCCAGCGAGCGCACCAGCGGGCGCGTCAGCCGCGCGCGATGGCCCTGGAACCATTGCGGAAAGCGGCTTTCGATGGTGCGTTCTAGGTTCAGCATCCGGCAACGTCCTCTGTGGGTTCTCGCCGGACGAGTAGACTAGGCGCGACCTGCTGCACCAGCGTGGCGCTTGCGCGTCGCGTGGATGGCAGGCGGGCGACAGATTTGTTGCAGCGCCATCGAACCCAGGAAATCCGCCATGGTCGAATCCATTCCGCAGGAAGTCCTCGGCCTCGCCGTGGCGCTCGGCAGCGGCCTGCTGATCGGTGTCGAACGCGAGCAGCACAAAGCCGAGCACGCCGGACGCATGGCCGCCGGCGTGCGCACCTGCGCGCTGATCGCACTCAGCGGGGGCATCGCCACGCTGCTCGGCCCGATCGCGCTGGCGGTGACCGGCGGCTTCATCGCATTGGCGACCGTGACCAGCTATTGGGGCACGCAACAGACCGACCCTGGGCTTACCAGCGAAGTGGTGCTGGTGTTGACCTTCCTGATCGGCGCGCTGGCCATGCAGTGGCCGGCACTCGCGGCCGGGCTCGCGGTGGTCGTGACCATCCTGCTGCAGGCCAAGGACTGGCTGCATCGTTTTTCACGGCAGGTACTCAGCGAAACCGAACTCAATGATGCCCTGCTGCTGCTGGCCAGCGCGCTGGTCATCCTGCCGATCCTGCCGGACACGCCGCTGGGCTTTTTCGAGGGGCTGGATCTACGCCGGCTGTGGGCGCTGGTGGTGCTGGTGATGGCGATCAATGCCGCCGGCTACATTGCGATTCGCGCGATCGGGCCGCGTCTGGGCTTGCCCCTGACCGGTCTGATCGGCGGCCTGGTATCGAGCTCCGCGACGATCGCCAGCATGGGCCATCGTGCGCGCAACAGCGCTGAACTTGCGCGCGCCTGCGCTGCCGGCGGCATGGCCTCCAACCTGTCGACGGTGGTTCTGCTGGCGATCATCATCGGCGCGCTCGACGGCAAGCTGCTGCTGGCGATGGCGCCGAGCCTTGCCCTCGCCGGTACCGCGGTGCTGGCATGGGCAGTGCTGCTGGGCTGGCGCGCGCTGCGCACACCGATCGAAGGCAACGCCGCCGTAATGGCCACGCGCCCGTTCCATTTCGGCCATGCGCTGGCGTTCGCTGCGTTGATCGCTACGGTGCTGGTGGTGTCGACCCTGCTCGGCCGCTGGCTGGGCGATGCCGGCGTGAGCCTGACCGCCGCTGCCGCGGGCTTCGCCGATACCCATGCGCCGGCGGTTTCGGTCGGCGAGCTGGCAGCCAACGGCACGATCGGCACGGCTTCCGCACAGCTCGCCGTGATGCTCGCCTTCAGCACCAACACGGTGACCAAGATCGTGCTCACCATCACCGCTGGAGGCGCTGACTACTCGCGGCGCCTGCTACCGGGCCTGCTGTTGATGATCGGTGGCGCGTGGGCGGGCTGGCTGCTGTGGCCAACGCCCCAAGGCGCACCCGATATATAGGAAGTGTGGGAGCCGCCATGGCGGCGATTCCAGCGCCCGGAACTGCTGCAGGTTGCCGCTGTGGGAGCCGCCACGGCGGCGACTCCAGCGCCCGGAACTGCTGCAGGTTGCCGCTGTGGGAGCCGCCATGGCGGCGATTCCAGCGCCCGGAACTGCTGCAGGTTGCCGCTGTGGGAGCCGCTACGGCGGCGATTCCAGCGCCCGGAACTGCTGCAGGTTGCCGCTGTGGGAGCCGCCACGGCGGCGACTCCAGCGCCCGGAACTACTGCAGGTTGCCGCGGTGGGAGCCGCTACAGCGGCGACGGCAGCGCCCGGAGTTGCTGCCGAGGTCGCCGGCATGCCGGCTCCCACACTGCGTGATTCAGCGCGCGGCTTTCGTGTCGGCTAACTACGCCAGCCCCTGCAATGCGCGACCCAGCGACCGCGCCGCGATCAGGCCCCGGCTGGCACGAATTGCATCGACACGCCATTCATGCAGTAGCGCAGCCCCGTAGGCGGCGGGCCGTCGTCGAATACGTGGCCCAGGTGCCCACCGCAACGCCGGCAATGCACCTCGGTGCGCGTCATGAACAACGCGCGATCCTCGGTGGTGCCGATCGCCTTGTCCAGCGGCTGCCAGAAGCTTGGCCAGCCGGTGCCGGAGTCGAACTTGGTCGCCGAATCGAACAACGGCAGATCGCAGCCGGCGCACGCGAAGGTGCCCTTGCGCTTCTCCCGATCCAGCGGGCTGCTGCCGGCGCGTTCGGTGCCGTGCTTGCGCAGCACCTGGAACTGCTCGGCGCTCAGCCGCTCGCGCCACTGCGCCTCGCTGTATTCGACCTCGAACTTGCCCACGGGTGCAGCCGCGGTCTTGCTTCCGAACAGACTCATGCCGATGACTCCTGCGCCGGTGATTGCAGCGCCCATAGCGATAAAATTGCGGCGACTCATAGGAATCTCAACCCATGCTCTCAGAACGATGAAATGCCGTGAATGCCGCCGGACTCATGGCGCGGGCGCGCCGCCCCAGATCTGCTTGAGCCGCGCATCGCGGCCGCAGCCCCAGCGGTAGTACTTGTACTGCGCGGGGTTCTTTGCCGCGTAGTCCTGATGGTAGTCCTCGGCCACGTAGAACGGGCCGGCGTCCACGATTTGCGTGTGAAGTGTCTGGCCGGTGAATCGTGGATCGGACTTGAGCCGCGCCAGCGAGGCATCTGCGGCCTGTCGCTGTTCGGGATCGTGGACGAAGATCGCAGTGCGATACTGCGTTCCGGCATCGCAGAACTGGCGGTCCTTCACGGTGGGATCGACGTTGACCCAGTACACCGCGAGCAGGTCTGAGAAGCTCACCTTGGCCGGGTCGTAGAGCACCTCGACGGCCTCTGCATGCCCGGTAGTGCCCCTTCCGATCTGCGCATAGGTGACGTTCGGCACGCTGCCGCCGATGTAGCCCGACACCGCAGACTGCACGCCTGCAAGCGCCTCGAAGGGTTGTTCCATGCACCAGAAGCAGCCGCCGGCAAAGGTCGCCTTGGCAAGGCCCGCCGGCGCCGGCGTCGATTCCACGGTGCCGCCTGCCGCGCGCACCGTCAGCGCGCCCGCAGCCACCCCGAGTCCAAACAGCATGGATACCAATATGACGACAGCCTTGTGCTTCACGATCACCACCTCGTTGACAGATTCGCTCCAGCAGACCGGAGCGTGCTGCCATCTATTGCACGAACCGCGTTGCCTGCGCGTCAGGATCGGCCGACACGATGTAATCACATCGGCATTGTGCCGGTCTGTGCGTTGCTACGCGGTCGGATAGTGGATGATTCCACTGTTCGCAGTAATCGTGGCGTTGTCGATCATTGCAAGCCCATCGACTTGCGCACTCCGATCCCTGGATCGGCATCCATTCAGGCCCGCAAGCATTTAAGGTAGGTAAAATGTCCACGCAGCAGAGTCGATCATGAAGTCATCACCGATCCGCATCGTGCTGTTGCTCGTCATCGCGCTCGCGATCGCGGCATTCTTCTGGTTCGACCTCGACCGCTTTCTCACCCTCGACGCGCTCAAGGCGCAGCGCGAGGCGCTATCGGGCTGGGTCGCGGCCAACCTGGTCGCCGCCCTGGCCGCCTACTTCGGCATCTATGTGCTCGCGACCGCCCTGTCGTTGCCCGGCGCGGTGATCCTGACCCTCGCCGGCGGCGCGCTGTTCGGGCTGGTCACCGGCACGATCATCGTGTCTTTCGCCAGCAGCCTGGGCGCCACGCTCGCCTTCCTCGCCTCGCGCTTCCTGTTTC
>JBBSDI010000123.1:0-9513 GCA_038249585.1 Lysobacterales bacterium
CCGACTGGGACCGCCTGGGTCAACGCTATCTCGCCCTCAGCGCACGCTGGCGGCGCGAGCGCCCCATCGCCACCGACAAGCTGCCCGAGAACTGGATGCTGGCGGCTGCTGCATTGCGCATGCTGCCGCAGGCCCGCGTGATCGACTGCCGTCGCGACGCGCTGGAAACCTGCTGGTCGTGCTTCAAGCAGCTGTTCGCGCCAGGGCGGGTCGGATTCACCTACGACCATGCCAGTCTCGCCGCGTATTGGCACGGCTATGTCGCGCAGTGCGCACGGTGGCAGCAACGCATGCCGGATCGCTTTCGCACCCTGCACTATGAGGCCCTGCTGGCCGACCCGGAAGGCTGCACCCGCGAACTGCTGGCATTCTGCGGGTTGCCGTTCGACGCGGCCTGCCTGCGATTCCACGAAGTCCGGCGCAGCGTGCGCAGCGCCAGTGCAGCCCAGGTGCGACAACCGTTGCGGCGCGACACTGCGCGCGCGAACGCCTACGGTGAACTGCTCGATCCGCTGCGGCGACTGCTCAACCCTGAGGCCTGAGGCCTCAGCGCTCGATTTCGAGCCGATTTTCGATCGCGAACCGCACCAGGTCGGTGCCGCGGCGCACGCCGAGCGTCTCCATCATGCGCGCACGGTGGGTCTCGACGGTCTTGACGCTGATGTTCAGATCGGAGGCGATCTCCTTGGTGCTCTGCCCACGCGCAAGGCGGGCGAGGATCTCGCGCTGGCGCGGCGACAGCTCGCCCAGTTTGTCGCCAGGATCGCGACGCAGGCCCGGGTTCATCATCCGCCCGGACACCTTCGGGCTGAGAAAGGTCTGCCCCGCCACCGCGGCATTCAGCGCGAGCTCCAGCTCGCCGGGGGCTGCCTCCTTGACCACGAATCCGATCGCGCCGGCAGACATCGCCTGGCGCACATACGATGTGTCGGTGTGCATCGACATGATCACGACCGCCGTATCCGGATAGTCGGCACGGATCGCGCGGGTGACCGCAAAACCGTCGAGTACCGGCATGGCGAGGTCGACCACCGCCACGTCGGGACGGTGCAGCGCGACCATGTCGATCGCCTCGCGCCCATCGCGCGCCTCGGCAACTACTTCCATGTCGGCGAAACCCTCGACGATGCGACGGATGCCGGCACGCACCAGCGTGTGATCGTCAGCTAGCAAGACACGCACGGCGGCTCTCCCTGTACCGCCGCCAATGTAGCGCGCCTGCGCTGTGCGTGCACTTGCTGCGTGCAGCGCGGCCTGCGCGGTCACCGTGCGGGTGAAGCCTGGGTGGATGCCGCGCGGCGCGCCAGTGCGATCTGGCGGCGATGGCGGCTGAACACATGGCGCTCGAGCGCCGCCTCCAGCACAGGATCGAGCGCATCGAAGCGCAGCCAGAGAGTCACCCCCTGGGTCTCCGCGCGGGTCGCGATCACCCGCGCGGGAATCTCCAGGACCTGCGGCAGTCTTGCATCGGGCAGAATCCGCAGGTGGCCCGAGGTCCGGCTCGGAGCTGCATTGGTGAGGAAGCGGGCGCCGGTCCGCGACCAGCGCACCACGCTGCTGGGCAGTGCGGGCTGCCGCTCCCGCAGCATGGCCCCAAACAGGCTCAGCAGCAGATCGACTTTTGCCTCGATGCGCGCCAGTTCAGCGGTTTGCGGGTCACCATCCTCGCGCTCGCCATCGCGCGCCTCGTCGATCAGCGCCAATGCACGCAACAGCCCGAGTGCCTGCGCCGCGGCGGCAGCGGTGTCGATCGGATCGGCGCTGAATACGATCGGCAGGCGTTCGTCGCAGCCGAGCGCATCGCCGAACAGCGCGGCGTCGGCGTCGGCGTCGGCGTCCACGTTCAAGCCGCGCTGACGTAGGCCGCAGCCACCACGCGGGCGCGCCCGGCGCTGCTGATTTCATGGCCAGCCGCATCGCGCAATTCGACCAGGCGTTCCACCGTGCGCTGCTGCGCGAAGAGCAATACGCGCCAGCGCGGGATCTCGGTGGCGCGCGCGCCTGCGCACACTGCGCGCACCGAGGCATCGTGTTCGACCAGCATCCGCAAGGCCACGTCGAAGTGGCCCGCCTCGGCCAGATTGACCATGTCCTTGAGTGCTGCGCCGAGGCTCTCGGGCGTAACGTCGGTCATGTGGATCATGGCGCCACTCGCGACTGCGGCAATTGCGCCCATGCACTGTCGATGGTTCCAAGCAGGCGTTCGCATTCGTCCAGTCGCGCCACGTCGTCGGTCGCGTTGGCTTCCAGCAGACGCTGCCCGATGTATTCGTACAGGGCATCCAGGCGCTCGGCGATGGCGCCGCCGTTGCTGCGGTCGAGCGACATGCGCAGGCCGTCGATGATCGCGGCGGCACTGCGGATCGCCTCGGCCTTGCGCGCGCGCTCGCCACGGGCGATCAGAGCTCGCGCAAGACGGATGCGCTCAAGGGTGCCGCCCAGCAACTGGGCGATCAACTGATGCGGGTTGGCTTCCAGCGCGCGCGAGACCACTCCGGTCTGGCGATAGGCGGCAGCTGCGTATGCTACGGGCATGGCATGGGCTCCGGGGTCAGTTACTGCAACTGCGCGGACAGGAAGTTCGAGGTGGATCGCAGCTGCGCGACCAGTCCATCGAGCGCGGTGAACTGCGCACGGTATCTCGCTTCGATCGCCGCCAAGCGCTCATTGAGGCCGACGCGGCGATCGTCGATGCCGCGCAGGCGCTGGTCGAGGCCCTTGGTGCGGCCCTCGATTGCGCCGCCGCTTCCGGCCATCCGCTGCACGGTAGCATCGAGCTTCGCAGCCAGACCGTTATCGCCGGTCACCAGCGCCGCGACCTCGGCCGGTCGCTCGTTGAGCGCTTTGTCGAACTTGGCCGTATCGAGGGTCAAGGTGCCCGAGACCGAGGTATTGATGCCGAGGTCTGCCAGGGTCCGGACGCCTTCGTTGCCACCGCCGGTGCTGCCGACGATGCGGCGCAACTCCGCCGATACCGCGCGCGGCAGCGGATCGCCGGTCAGCGACGACCCGGTCTTGGTTGCCGCGTCGTAGCGTGTTGCCGCGTTCAGTGAACCGATGGTGGTGTTGTAGGCCGAGATGAACGCCTCGACCGACTTGCGCGCGCTATCGGTATCGCGCGCGATGCTGACGGTCTTGATCTCGCCGGGTGCCTGTGAGAGCAGGTCGAAGCTCACGCCGTCGACCGCACCCGTGAGGCGATTGCTCGCCGAGCTGAAATTGAACCCGTCGACCCGCACCACCGCGTCGGCGGCGGCCGATTTGAGTTCGAGGTTGACCAGCGTACCGGGGTTGTAGACCAGCGCATCCAGACCACCGTCGCCGCCGCTGCGGGTCACCGTGATCGCATTTGCGGCCCCGGTATTGCGCGCGCTGATCACCAGTCGCGCACCTTCAGTCGTATTGAGCACGCTGGCGGTTACGCCTTTGTTGTCGCTGGCGGCGTTGATCGCATCGCGGATGCCGGCCAGCGTATTGTTGCCCGAATCGATGGCGACCGAAAAACTCTCGCCACCGACACTGACCGCGAGTGTGCCGGTTCCGATGACACTGCTCGCTCCCGCATATGCCGCCGAGCTCAGGCGCTGCGCACTGGCCAGCGACACCACTTCGACCTGGAAACTGCCAAGCGCGGCTCCAGCGGTGGCGGTCGCTGTGACCACGGTCGGCGCGCTGCTGCTGGCCTTGCGCGGATCGAATGCAGTGGCGAGCTTCAATGCCTTGAGGCTGCCACCGAGCTGCGACAGCGCGCTCTTGAGCGCACCGAACGAGGAGATCTGCGCGCGCGCAGTGGTTTCCTCACGCTGCAGGCGACTTTGCGGACCCGCGCGCTCGGCGTCTACCAACTGGGTCACGAGGCTGGCAATGTCGAGGCCGGAACCTATTCCTGCTGCGGAAATGGATGGCATTGGCAGATCTCAGGCGCTGTCGCGAACGATGCCGGATCCGCTATCGGAAAGGCTCTGGGCAATCGCCAGGGCCTCTTCGCTCGGAATCTGGCGCAGGATGTCGCCGGTTTTCGAATCGACGATGGAGACCACCACCCGATTCAGTTCCGGATCGACGCGGAAGCGCAAGCTCGCGGTCGGCGGCGCAAGGCGCGCCAGATCGGCTTCAAGTCGCGCAGCATCTTCGGGTGTAACCTTGGCCGGCTGCGGGCGAGTGGCGACCGGCTCGGGCCCCGCTGTTGCGCGCGGCGACGCCGATGGCGCGGCCACAATTGTTGGCAACGCCTGCGCGGGGCGCAGCGCGGTAATACTGTTCTGTTGGATGGATGTGCTGGAGCTCATCGGATCCTCCACCGGCCCCCGACGGGCCGCATGGTTCATGAATGCGGGAACGGGCGGCGGCTTGCGGCGCCCCCCGCTGTCCGCAACCCCGGACGTGCAGCAAGTCCGGTGCCGCCAGCGCCGATGTCGGGCATCGGGCCGCGGCGATCGGAGCGCTGTCCTTGCGCCCCGGGTTGCGATGTCGCTTAACGCAGCAGACTCAGGACGCTCTGCGGAACCTGGTTGGCCTGGGCCAGCATCGCCACACCGGCCTGCTGCAGGATCTGCGAGCGGGTCAGCTCGGCGGTTTCCTTGGCGAAGTCGGCATCCTTGATGCGGCTGCGCGACGCGCTCAGGTTCTCAGAGGTCGTGCTCAGGTTCGACACCACCGAACTGAAGCGGTTCTGGATCGCGCCAAGATCACCACGGGCGGAGTTGACCGCGGTCAGCGCATTGTCGATCTGACCGATCGCGAGCTGCGCACCGGAGAAGCTCGACACGTTGACTGCGGTGATACCGGTGCTCGTCGCGGCCGTGCCGGTGAAGGCGTTGGCGATGCCCGCGACCGTGGCAAGGTCGGTGGTACCGGTGGTGACCACCAGCGCATTGCTGACCAGGGTCACGTCGCCGGTGGTCGCGTCATAGGAAGCACCCACGCCGCTCTGCGCGGATACGCGGTTGATCGCTTCCACCAGTTGGCCGGCGCGTTCCTGCGAGTTGGCGGCCACACCGATCGCACCGACGTCGGTGCCGTTGAGCACCAGGCCGCCGGCAGCGATTGCGGTGCCGAAGCCGCTCAGGGCCGTAGCGTTGAAGCTGCCCGTCACGCGGGTGAAGGTGCCGCCGATCGCTGCCGTCTGCACGTTGGCGATGCTGGCGATTTCGATCGTCTCGCCGGCATTGGCACCGACCTGGAAGGCGACTGCGGTGAACGAACCGTCGAGCAACTTGGTGCCGTTGAACGAGGTCTGCTCGGCCACGCGCTGGATCTCGGACTTCAGCTGGGTGACTTCGGCATTCAGCGCGTCGCGGTCGCCCTGGCTGTTGGTGCCGTTGGAAGCCTGCACTGCCAGTTCGCGGATGCGCTGCAGGTTGTTGCCGACTTCCGACAACGCGCCTTCGGCGGTCTGCGCGAGCGAGATACCGTCATTGGCATTGCGCTGGGCCTGGTTGAGGCCGCGGATCTGGGAGGTGAAGCGCTCGGAGATGGCGAAGCCGGCAGCGTCATCCTTGGCGCTGTTGATGCGGAAACCCGACGACAGACGCTGCAGCGAGGTGGCCAGCGATCCGTTGGTGCTGGACAGATTGCGCTGCGCATTGAGCGAGGCGACATTGGTATTGATGACTTGCATGGCGGTATCTCCTGATGGGTCGGAACTTCGGGCTGACCGGGGTTGGCCCGGTGTCCGCAGGTCGCCGCTGGAAGCGACTGTTGCCTGCTTGAAGTCGTTATCGGAGCGCCGCGCAGGAACTTTAGGCGAACATCGACATGCGCTTCGATTTCAGAACCGGTGTTTGCCAAGCGTGGCGCGCGGCGATTTTCTGCCGCTGGCAGAGAAACTTCAGTTCCGCCAGACATGGCGATGCGCAGCATTGAGCCGGGGCTTGCGCGCAACTCAAGCGGGACCCGCGAAGATCAACCCAGATAGTTGAACAGCGAAAGGTTCTGGATGCGCACGAAGCTCTGCTGCGCGGCCTGCAGCGCGGTCATTTCCAGATTGAGCTGGCTGATCGCCTGCGCATAGTCGACATCGCGCAGCTCCGACAACGTGGTCTTGAGCAAAACGCCGTTGGCCTCGCGCCCGGCGTCGGCTTGCTCGATGGTGTTCAAGCGCGCACCGAAGCCGGCGCGGCGGTCGATGATGTGTTCCTGCGCACGGGTCAGGTCTTCGATTCCGGCATAGATGGCATTGCGTTGGGTGGCGCGCTGCGACGGCGTGACCGCCGGGGTTTCGAGCGCGTCGATCAGATTCTGGATGGTGCTGAACACATCCTGGGTTGGCGCGGGCGAGACGGCAAAGGTGTCGCCGTTGGCCGGGGCGCCGTCGACGATGATGCGCACGCCGCGGAATTCGATCGGCTCGCCGGCCACGAAGGACCCCGCGCCAACTACCGCATTGGCAGCATCCAGCACCTGATAGTTGCCGGCATTGAACACGACCCGATAGTCGCCACCGTCCCATGCGCTGGGGTCGACCATGGCGGTTGCGCGCAAGGTGGCGGCTCCGGTGTTGGCCGGGTCCTGGCGCACGACGAAGGTGCCATCGCCAGTGCGGATGCGCAAGAAGATCTCACTGCCCGGATCGACGTCTTCGACCGCCGTCTCCGGCGCTACTTCCAGTGACCTCCGATTCTGGTCGCCTGCATAGCTGGCGCCGGAGATGCCGAAGGCGAACGGCGGCACCGCATCGGCACTGCCACCGAACAGGTAGCGACCATTGCCGTCCGATGTGTTTGCCGAGTCGACCACTGCGCGCAGCTGCTGTCGCAGTTCCAGCGCGATCGCGCGGCGTTGGTCATCGGTGTAGGTACCGTTGGCGGCCTGCAGCGAAAGCTCGCGCACGCGCGACAGGCGGTCGCCTACCTGGTCGACACTGGCGTCGGCCAGTTCCAGGCGGTTGCGCAGGATGGTGGCGTTGCTGCCGAACTGCTCGAGCTCGGCCACCGCACGATCGACAGCCACCGCGGTCGACCAGCCGACCGGGTCGGAGGCCGCACTCGACATGCGCAGCCCGGTGGCCAGCTGCTGCTGGATGCGCGCAAGGTTCGAGCTGCGTTCGCCCATCCCGAGCAGGGCTTGCTGGAACAGGCTGGTGGTGGACACGCGCATGCTTACCTCCGCATGGCTGCGAGCAGCGACTGGAACACCGTGTCGGCCACCGCGATGACTTGCGCTGCGGCCTGATAGGCCTGCTGGAAGCGCAGCAGATTTGCCGCCTCCTCATCCAGGTTGACCCCCGAGATGCTTTCCCGTTCCTGCTGGATCTGCGTATCGATGGTCGACTGCGCCTCGCGTGCCAGATCGGCACGACGCGCAGACGAGCCGACCTGCGCGGAGATGCCCGCCACATCGGAGGTCATGCTCACGGTGCCGCCATCGAGCAAACCGCCACTGCCCACTGCGGCCAGAAGGCGCGCATTGCCATTGTCCGACGAACGCGGCGGCGTCGGCCCGATGCTGAAGGTATCGCCCGCAACGGCAGGCCCTTGCAGCGCGACTTGCCAACCGTTGTAGCTGATCGGCGCGCCCTGGGTGTAGGCGAAGGGTCCGGTGCCGTCGATGGTGTAGTTGTTGGCGTCGACGAACACGATATCGACCGGCGCGCGCAGGCTGGGGTTGGTCGCATCGAGCACACTGGGCGTGCCGATACTGGCCGCTCCGGTATTGGCGACTGCCGCGCTGGAGCGCACCGGATTGGCCGCGGCGAGGCGGTTGGGATCGGTGATCTGCACCTGCATGCCGCCACCGGCTGCTGCAGTGGGCCGCAACAGGAAGGCATCGGCTGCGGCCGCCGCACCGTTGAGCACCAGCGATACGCCCTCGACCACGAAGGGGTCGGCGACGGTGCCGGTGCCGGTCATGCCGAGGGCCTGCCCAGTGCCTTGTCGCACTGCCGACCAACTGGCTCCATTGAATGTCAGTTCGATAGCGGCACCGTTCAGTGCGCCGATGTTGCTGACGCTGGCAGTAAACGCGGCGGTGCCGGCGTTGCTGTTGCGCGTCGAGACCTGAGGCGGGGTGACCGTGAACAGCTCGCCGCCGAGATCGCCGTAGTAGTCGACGCCTTCGCGATGCTGGGCATTGACCGTTTGCGCGAAGGCCGTGGCCAGTCGGCCAAGCCGCTCCTGTGCTGGATCGAGCACGTCGCGGGCGAACTCCAGCAGGCCACCCAATTCTCCTCCAAGTCCGCTTGAACCGAGCAGGATGGGACCATTGGCGGTTTGCAGCGACATCTCACGCCGCCCGGGATCATAGGGATCCGGGGTCGCCGCAAGGGTCGATGCGGTGCGCCCGACCACCAGCGCCTGGCCGGTGTTGGTGAATACGTTGAGCGCACCGCCATCCTGTGCCGCGACCGTCACCCCGATCCGCTGCGACAGGCGCTGCACGATCGCATCGCGCTGGTCGAGCAAGTCGTTGGGCGGGGCATTGCTGCCCAGTGCCAGCGCGCGCACGACCTCGCCGTTGAGGCGCGCAACCTCACTGATGTCGGTATTGATGTCGGCGACCAGGGTTTCGGCGCGACGGGTGCTTTCGCCGATCATGCCATCGAGTTGGCCATCGAGGGTGCGGAAACGTGCTGCAATCACCTGCGCCTTGCCCAGGAAATCCGAACGCGCGGCACTCGACGCCGGTTGCGAGGACAGCGACTGCGCTGCGTCGAGGAAATCCGACAGCGGTCTGGCGATGCCGCTGGCCGGGTCCGAAACCATGCGATCGATTCGCGAGGCCAGCGACGACAGCTGGCTCAGCCGCCCCAGTTCAGAGGCCGAATCGCGCAGGCGCGAGATCACGAAGTCATCGGCCAGGCGCTCGATGCGATTGATCTGCACGCCGGAGCCGACATAGCCCGGCCCGATGTCCTGTCCGCCGCGCGAGCCGAGCAGCGCGCGCTGGCGGGTGTATCCGGGCGTATTGGCGTTGGCGACGTTGTTGCTGGTCGTGGCCATCATGCGCTGGAAGGCCAGCAAGGCCGAACTGCCGGTACTGAGGATATCGGGCATCTCAAGCGTCCTGGGTGGCGGCCAGCGGAAGCTCGGCCAACGCGCGACGCAGGGTCGGGCCATCGGCGATGGCCTTCAGCTTTGCCGCATATTGCGGGTCGGTGGCGTAGCCTGCGCGCGCGAGCGCGTCGGCAAATCGTGGTCCGTCGGCGCCCGCCTGTAGTGCTTCGCTGTAGCGCGGGTTGTCCCTGACCAGTCTCACGTAGTCGGCAAAGCTCTCGGCAACCGATCCGTAGGCACGGAATGCGGCGCGCTCGCGCTGCATCACGCCGTCGCGGAATTCGAAGGTGGATTGCTTGACCTCCGAACCCTGCCAGCCACCGGTGGCCTTGATGCCGAACACGTTGTGGCTGGGCTGGCCGTCGGCGCCGCGCATCACGCTGCGGCCCCAGCCGGTCTCCAGTGCGGCCTGCGCGACCAGCATGCGCGGATCGACGCCGAGTTCGGCTGCCGCTGCCTGCGCATGCGGCCAGACTTGCGCGACGAATCCCTCCGGGGTGCCGGCTTTCGCCTGCGACAG
>JBBSDI010000124.1:0-9513 GCA_038249585.1 Lysobacterales bacterium
CGCGCCTGATAAAACGCCACCTCGCTGATCGCGTGCCAGGCGCGCACCCGTTCGCGGAATCCGCGCATCGAGTCGTACACGCGGCGCGCAAAGGGATCGCGGCGGGCGATGTCTTCGAGCACCCGCGACGCGGCCCGGCGCAGGCTGTCGAGCACCGTGTCCGGCAGGCGTCGGAATTCGACCTTGTGTTCGTCGCGCAGCACTGCGAGTGCTGCACTGTTCAGGGCGGTGTATTCGGCCAGCAGCGCGTCGTTGGCCGCGCGGCAGCAGACCTCGACGATTGCGCGCAGGTCTTCGGGCAATGCCTCGAAGGCTGCCTGGTTGACCATGCATTCGAGGGTCGCGCCGGGCTCCTGCCAGCCGGGGTAGTAGCAGTAGCGCGCGGCCTTGTGCAGACCGAAGGCGAGGTCGTTGTGCGGGCCCATCCACTCGACCGCGTCGATGGTGCCGGACTTGAGCGCTGCGAACACCTCGGCTGCAGGCAGGTTCACCGGCGTGCCGCCGGCGCGCGCGAGCACCTCGCCGCCGAGCCCCGGGATGCGCATCTTCAAACCTTTCAGATCGCCGCGACCGGTGATCTCGCGATTGAACCACCCGGCCATTTGCCCCCCGGTATTACCGGCCGGAAACGGGATCAGGCCGAACTTCGCGTACAGCTCGCGCCACAGCTCGAGCCCGCCACCCTGATACAGCCACGCATTCATCTCCTGCGCGTTCAGGCCAAACGGCACGGCGCAAAAAAACGCTGCCGCTTCCGAGCGGGCCTGCCAGAAATAAGCTGCCGAATGTCCCAGCTGCGCGGTGCCCTGGGCGACCGCATCGAACACCTCGAATGGAGCTACCAGCGCGCCGCCGCCGTAGACCGTCACCACCAGGCGACCGCCCGATGCGCGGGTGATGCGGTCGCCCAGCGCCTGCGCCGCCGCCCCGGGGCCGGGAAAATCCGCCGGCCACGCGGTCACCATCGACCATGCAATGGGTGCCACCGGTGCCGCTGCGGAGGGTGCCGGGTTCGCGGGCGTATCGGCCTTGCACGCCGCAAGTCCGGCGCCCACCGCGGCGACAGCGCCCGCCTTGCGCAGGAAATCACGACGATCGTTCGCCACGCACCCTCCTGTTCGAGTCCGTCCCCAGTGTAGGCCCGCGCGCGTGCCGATCAAGCCGGCCCCAACGCAGTCGGGCCCGATCTGGATGCATGCCGGTGCCCACGGCGCTCCGGGCGCATTCAGCTGCGGGTGCTATTGTGCCGCCACAAAGCGCATTCATAGCGGTTTTTGGGGATTCCCAGATGAACACCCGGATCGGTCACTACGAAATCGTCGCCGAGCTTGGCCGCGGCGGCATGGGCGTGGTTTTCAAGGGCCACGAGCCGGCCCTGAACCGCTATGTCGCGATCAAGATGCTCGCGCCCGCGCTGGCCCACGACGAGGCGGTCAAGGAGCGCTTCCTGCGCGAGGCGCGCTCGATGGCCGCGCTCAACGATCCGCACATCATCCAGATCTACTTCATCGGCGAGACCGACGGCCAGCCCTACTTCGCGATGGAGTTCGTCGAGGGCGAATCGCTGTCGACGTTCTTGAAGCGCGAGCAGCGCATGAGTCCGGAAGCCGCCGCGCGCGTGATCTATCAGACCGCGCTGGGACTGGCGACCGCGCACGACAAGGGCGTGGTGCATCGCGATATCAAGCCCGGCAATCTGATGTTGAACGCCCGCGGCCACGTCAAGATCGCCGATTTCGGCATCGCCTACTCGACGAACGATCTGTCGAAGAAGCTCACCTCCACGGGCGAGTTCGTCGGCACGCCGGGCTATCTGTCGCCCGAGGTGTGCACCGGCCAGCCGGTCGACATCCGTTCCGATATCTTCTCGCTCGGCATCGTGTTCTTCGAGCTGTTGACCGGGCGCATGCCGTTCACCGACGAATCGCCGCTGGGTCTGATGCTGGAAGTGGTGCGCGCGGAGATTCCCGACGTGTGCGCGCTCAACAGCGACGTCGATTCGGAGTTGCAACGCATCCTCAAGGGCATGACCGAGAAGGACCCGGCCGCGCGCTATGCGAGCTGCCACGAGCTGGCCGCGGATCTTGCGCGGCATCCGCTGCTGGCCGCGGGCAATACGATCAGCGTCAAGCCGGTGATGTCGACCGCCGCGCAAACCGTGCTCGGCATGAAGACCCCGTTGCCGGGCCTGCGCGCCGCGACCCCGCCGCCGGTCGCCGCGGCAGCTGTTGCCAGCGACGATCTGCATACCCGACCCAAGGGCTCGACCCCGCCGCCGGCACCGGCGATTCCCGCAGCGCCCGTGCCGTTGCCGCGTGAGTCGGTGCTGGAAGCGCAGAACCAGCGTCAGGGCAGCAACAGTGGCGCGATACTCGCGATCGCCGCGGTGCTGATGCTGGCAGTGCTCGCCGGCGGCGCGTGGGCGATGCGCGATCGCATCCCGTTCCTGGCCGGCGGCACGGTGGTGGCTTCCAGCGTGAGTTCAACGCAGCCCCCGCCGCCCATTGCGCGGACTGCGCCGACCAACCGGCCCGGCCCCGTCGCGCCAATCGCGCAAACGCCATCGAGCCCGGATCCTGCCGCCACGCCGGCGACGGCGCCGGCCACCGACACAGCACCGGGCACCGCGTTGACCGACAACGTCAGCGAGCGTCCGCGCCAGACCGGTATCGCCGGGCCCGGCGATGCGCCGATCAATGCTGACGACGACGCACAGGCGCTAGGTCCGTTGCGGCGCATGGCCGAACAGGTGCGCGCTGGCGAGCGCGAGGCAGCCCCCGGCGGGCGCGAGGTCGAGCGGCTGGCCGCCGCTGCACCACCGCGCGAGCAGGCAGCGCCGGCACGACCCGCTGGTCCGCCGAGAATCGCGGTGGTGGTGTTCGGCGATCCGGCGGTCACCGGTCCGGCCAAACAGGCGCTGGAGCAGGCGCTGATGGATCGCGGTTTTCTGGTCGCCGACACCGACGCGCTGGGTGATTTCGCGCGCGGCGATTTGCCGCGCATCCTCGGCAACGCGCCGCGCCATGGCGTGCGCGCGGTGGTGGTGGTGCGCGCCGAGCCGATCGGCCAGCAGCAGCTGAACTACTACGGCCAGAGCAGCACGCTGTACAGCACCAATCTCACGGTGCGACCCTATGATGTGCAGAGCCGCGCGCCGCTGTCGGCCGGCATCCGCACCAAGGTCGATTTCACCTCGCTCAATGCCAACGAAAACACGCTCGAGGCGATCGAGCCGGAACTGCCGCGCGTGCTTGGATCGCTGGCCGCGTTCAAATCGCGTTCGCAGGGCGGCTGAACACCCTTGCCGCGGCCCTGCGCTGCGGCCGGATCTGCTGTAGGCGCGCACCCTGTGCGCGACCGTCCGATCCGGAACGCACCGCGCCGCCGATCGTGGCGGTCGCGCTCCCGGCGCGCTCGTACGACGGCTACTGCGTGGCTTCAGGCTTGAGCGTGGCCTGCGGCGGACCCGGATCGATCGCTTCCGGCGCCAGCGGCAGGAAAATCGACGCCCCGCGGCCGGCGAGATTGACCGTGCCGAAACGCTCATCACACAGCGCGCGATTGGCCTTGGCGGTTTCGGCATCTACCTTTGCACGCTGCAGTCCGGCCTTCTTCAGGTCGGTATCCAGCAGTGCCCGCGCGAACTCGCTGCCGAACTTGTCGGCCAGCTGCCACGCATCGCCGATCGACGACACCTTGGCATCGTTGGTTACCGCATTGGCGCCGCGCGCCCAGCGCATCACGGCCACCGTCTTGCCGTTGCTGTCGACCAGCTGGGCGTCGATCGCCAGTCCACCGAGTCCGGCCGGCAACCGGAACGGTCCTGGTACGAAGATGCCGATTACCGATGAGGCACCGGATGCCGCACCGCTGGTCGGCATGATGGCGCTCACGACGAGCTCCGGGGCGAGCGCTGCGTCACCGTCGTCGGCCTTGAGTACCGCATAGCGCGATAGTTCGCGGCACAGCGCGCGTGCGGCGTTGTTGGCGACCAGTTGTGCCTGCGTGTCGCTGATCTGCTTTCCGTAGGCTCCCTCATCGAGGCGCGCCTGCGGCAGTGCGATGTCTGGCGTTTGCGCCAGCGCCGCGGCATCGATGTACTGATCGATCCGTAGATGCGGTTGCTTTACGACCGACAGCAGTTCGTGGCTGTTGTCGACCCGCGACTGGCGGGCGCCCGGCACGCTCGCGCAAGCGCAACTGAGCATGGCGAGCACGATCGGCACGGCGCGCGCTAAGCATGTCGGCATGGTGACGGCACACAGTAAGGGCACCCGAAGCTAGCACCAGCGGCGTGTTCGAACAGTCGCGCGCCGATGAAGGGTCGATCAACAGGCCACCGCGCGGCATGACGTCCGCTCCGCACGATGCGCCGCTCAACCCGGCGTGCAGCCTGTCGCGGCACCGCGGCGGGCCACCACGCGCTGCACCGGCATCTGGCCGCTGCCCAGCTGTGGATCGTCGGCCCACCAGTTCAGCGCGATGATGTCGCAGTCGCGGTACTGCAGTTCGACACGACCCCAGCGCAGGCGCTGGACCTGCGCGGGATCGAAGGCATCGAAGCGCGTGCCGCGGGTGCTGATGACCGGATCGAACACGATGCGGCCATTGGCGCTGACCCCGTCCGCGCCGAGCAGCCACAGCGGATTGCCGCTGGCGTCGAAGGTGAAGAAGGCCAGGAACGACCGCGTCGGCTGGCCCGCCGGTCCTTGCTGTTGCTGCACAAAGAAACCCTGGCCGTCGCGGCTCGGATCGAAATAGATGCCGCCGCGCCGACTGCTGCCGGTGTCGATCGGTGGCGAGCGCGCGTTCAGGGCTGAATCGCTCAGTCCAGTGCGCGCCCACGCCAACCGCTCGAGCGCCAGCTCGCCGCTGCCCCAACCGGGAGGTCCCTGCCAGCGCAGGCGCGCGGTGCTCGCCGCCGGCGAGGTCTGTGTGGTGTCGCGATCGAACACCAGCTCGATGCGGCCGAACGGCACCCGGCGCACCGGATTCGCGGCGCCCAGGCGGCCATCGAACACCAGCACCGCATCCTCGATCACCACCCCGTGGGCATGCGCCACGCCAACGCCGGTGATCCAGCGCTGCGCGCCGCCACCCGCAGCGCCCGGCGCGTAGGTGTACCAGCTGATCGCGACGCGGCGGCGCTGCGGCTCGTCGCGCGCGCCCAGCGAGCCATCGAGTTCTTCGATGAACAGACCCTCGCCGTTGCGACGTGGGTCGTACCAGATGCCGCTTTGCGCATAGCGCGAATCCGGGGTGGCCTCGGTGGGTGGCGGCGCCGGCAGATTCTGCGGCAGGCTGGCGGTGGCATCGATGCGGCACTCGGATGCGGCGGTCGCGATGCCGAGGCAGCGCTGCTGCACATCGGCCACGCCCGGCTTGCGCCCGTCGGCCACCCATTGGCGCAACGCGTTCCAGCCGGCTTCCAGTTCCGGGCCCCTGAAATCGCAGTGTGAGCGCCGGCTCTCCACGACGATGCCCTGCACCAGATTGGCCGCATCGCTGTGTCCGTACCATCCGCGCAGCTGGCGCTGGTGCCAGGCCGGCACCAGCTGGTCGCGGCTGGTGTGCAGGCTCAGGATCGGCACGCTGGCGTTGCCATTGACCTGCGAGGAGTGGGCCAGCGCCAGTCGCGCAAAGGCATCGCCCGCCACCCGCTGCACGCGGTCGTCGATCGTATTGCCCGCCTGCTGCGCGGGCGGCAGCGCCCACACGTAGCGGGTGTGGGTGTTGTCGAAGGGATTGCGTCCGGCCAGCTTGTCGGTCGCCCGCACCAGTTCGCTCATCCCGAACACCGAGTAGCCCAGATTGGTGATCAGGAACTCGTCGTCGTCGATTCCGCTCAACGCCTGGATCGCGCGCAGCCGATCGCGCTGCGGCGGTGTGCGCAGGAACGACGGCAGGGTGACGCCCGTACACTGGGTGATGCGGGCCAGCGTGCGCAGCGCCGGGTCGCTGCGATCGGTCAGGTCCACTTCCAGCGGAATGTCGGGCAGGTTCACCGCCCACTCCAGCGGCGCATCGCCGGTCAGCAACTCGCCACCGCCGACGCCATCGCACACCGCGTCGTAGATCATCCGCAGGTCGAAACCGCTGTCCCATGCGTGCAGGCCGTCGGCTGGCGGACACAGCGCGTAGGCGCCTGCGATGCGCGCGGCGAAGCGCGGATCCTCCGCCATCTTCAGCGAGGTCAGGCCGCCCATCGACCCGCCGACCGCGAACAGCGCGCCGGGTGCGCCGAACTCGGCGCTGAAGCGCTCGATCAGCAGCAGGTTGTCGTCCAGCGCGACGAAAAGTGCCCAGCCACCCGTGCGGTAGCCGCTCGCGGCCACCGCCGAGCCCTGCGCGAGCAGCAGTTCGGCCAGTGGGCCGAGGCTGGGGCTGTTGTCGAAGCCGAGGCTGTAGCCATGATTGACCACCACCAGCGGATCGCCTGCCCGCCAGCCGGCCGGCACGCGGGCAAAGATCTGCGCGCCACCGGTGGTAGTGCTGCGCAGGCTGCGCTCGAGAGCTTGCGCGGATGCCGGTGCGCTGATGGCCGCGCCGGACACGATGGCCAACAGCAGGCCGCTGGCACGTAGCACGGAAAGAATCGTCATCGTCCGAGCATACGGGCGCGAACATGAATCCCTGCCGTGGGCCGGGTTCGGTTGCGGGCGTCGGCCTGACCGGCTAACGTCGCGACCCACTCCCGTAATGCCACAAGGCCGTCCCCGATGCTCTACAAGCATGTCGCCATCGCTTCCGTCGCCCATATCGAGGCACCGATCCGCCTGTCCTCGGAAGAGATCATGCAGCGTCTGGCGCCGACCCTGGAGCGCTTCGGGATTCGCGACAATTTGTTCGAGGACGTGGCTGGAATCACCGCACGACGGATCTGGGATGGCCCCACCCAGCCCTCGGATGCCGCCACCTGGGCCGCGCAGAAAGCGCTGGCCCAGTCCGGCGTGCCGCACGAGAAGATCGGCATCCTGGTCAACACCTCGGTCTGCCGGGACTATCTGGAGCCGAGCACCGCGTCGATCGTGCACGGCAACCTGGGCCTGGCCGATACCTGCCAGAACTTCGATGTCGGCAATGCATGCCTGGGCTTTCTCAACGGCATGGACATCGCCGCGCGCATGATCGAGCGCGGCGACATCGAGTACGCGCTGATCGTCAACGGCGAAGCATCGAACCTGATCGCCGAGCGCACCATCCAGCGCCTGCTGCGGCCAGAGACCACGCTGGATGACTTCCGCGCCGAATTCGCCTCGCTCACGCTCGGTTCGGGTGCGGCGGCCATGGTGATGGGACGCAGCGAACTGTTGCCCGAGGGACATCGTTTCCTCGGCAGCGTGACTCGCGCGGCGACCAATTTCTCGCACCTGTGCCGCGGCAACATGGACCGCATGGTGACCGATACCAAGACCCTGCTGGTCGAGGGCCTGAAGCTTGCCGGCAAGACCTTCCAGGCCGCGCGCGCGGGCATGGGCTGGGTGGTCGGCGAGCTCGACGAATTCGTCATCCACCAGGTCAGCAAGGTGCACACCGCAGCCCTGGTCGAGCTGCTCGGCATCGACCCGAAGAAGGTGCTGACCGTATTCCCGGAGTTCGGCAACGTGGGCCCCGCATCGGTACCGATCGCGCTGTCGATGCTCAACGACACCGGCCGGTTGGTCAAAGGCAAGCGCATCGCTTTACTCGGGATCGGTTCGGGCCTGAACTGTTCGATGGCGGAAGTGGTCTGGTAGACGGTTTCGCCCGGGCGCCGGTAGAGCTGCCTGCGCCATGACCCAATACCCCGGATTCCCGTTCAAGCCGCAGCGCTTCACCCGTGCCGATGGCCTGTCGATGAACTATCTCGACGAGGGTCCGCGCGATGGCGAGGTGCTGCTGATGCTGCACGGCAACCCCAGCTGGAGCTGGTACTGGCGGCATCTGGTCGCGGGTCTTTCCGATCGCATGCGCTGCATCGCGCCGGACTGGATCGGCATGGGCTGGTCGGACAAACCCGGCGATGACCGCTATCGCTACACGCTGGCCTCGCGCATCGACGATCTGGAGCAGCTGTATCAGTACCTCGTGCGCGAGCGCGGCGTGCCCGCCACGGGCCTGAGCCTCGCGGTACACGATTGGGGCGGCATGATCGGACTGGCGTGGGCGGTGCAGCACCCCGAGCGCATCGCGCGCCTGATTGTCACCAACACCGCGGGCTTTGCCAATCCGAAGGGCCAGCGTCTGCCGTGGGCGCTCAAGCTCGGCCGCGACAGCGCGCTGGGCACGCTGCTGATCCGCGGTTTGAATGCGTTTGCCGGCGGTGCGACGCGCATGGCCACCGTAAAGCCGATGGCGGCCGCGGTGCGCGGCACCTACACCGCGCCCTACGACAGCTGGGCGCATCGCATCGCGACCCTGCGCTTCGTGCAGGACATTCCGCTCGGACCTGGCGATCCGGCATGGTCGATCGTCGAGGACACCGGCAAACACCTGCATCGGCTCGATCGCAAACCGATGCTGCTGGCCTGGGGCCTGAGGGACTTCGTGTTCGACCGTGCGTTCTACGACGAATTCGTGCGCCGTTTTCCGAACGCTTGTGCGCATGCCTTCGCCGATGCCGGGCACTACGTGCTGGAAGACGCGCACGAGCGCATCGTGCCGCTGGCGCGCGAGTTCATCGGCGGCAATCCGCTGTAGCGGAAAAGCGCGTGAGCGCCCGCTGCAGCCGATGCGGCACTACTTCACCTTGAGCGCATCCAGCCGCACCGACTGCTCCAGCATGGTCTTGCCCGCAACATCGCGCAGCGACATTGCCAGCGTGCCGCGCTCCCAGTCGATCTCCAGCGTGCCGAAATTGGCCTGGTTGAAAGCGTTGCCGACCCGCAGGGCATTGGGCACCGGTACGTGCCACTCCTCGGTCAGGCCGCTGCTGGTCAGATCGAGCAGCGGGTAGGGCACATTCACATCCAGCCGGCTCAGCTCGCCATAGTGCGTATCGCCGGACAGGAACACCACGCCGTTGGCAGCGGTGTCGCGGATCAGCTGGAACAGACGCGCCTGGTTGCGCGCGTAGTTGATCCAGCCTTCCCAGCCAGGAAAATCCGCCAGCACCTGCAGGCTGGACCCGATCAGGCGCAGCTGGGCGGGTTCGCGCAGCTGCGCTTCCAGCCACCGCCATTGGGCGGCACCCAGCATGTCCGCGGCTGGATCGGGATTGCGCACATAGGGCCCGGGCATCGGCACGCCTTCGCGGAAGTTCTCGCGCGCCCAGGTGTCGTAGTTCTCGTAGGTACCCCAGCGCGGATCGACCGTGATCGGCGTGCGGTTGTAGCGCAGGTCGAGCAGGATCAGCTGCACGCGCTTGCCGGGGGGACCGATCATGTGACTGGTGTAGACACCGTCGTGCTGCCAGCGCGGCGAGTCCGCGGGCTCTTGCCAGAACTTCAGGAACGCCTTGCGGCTTGCCTCCTTCAGCGGGTACTCAGCCCCCGCATCGTTCTCGCCGAAGTCGTGATCGTCCCAGGTCGCGAA
>JBBSDI010000125.1:0-9365 GCA_038249585.1 Lysobacterales bacterium
CGCGGAAACGCGGCCTGAGCCCGCAGGGATTGGTCGTGGCAGTGATCTTCGAGCTGCTGCGCCAGGAAATCGCTGGCGGAGAGCAATCGCCGCTCGATGCCGACGCGCAGACAACCCTTGTTTCAGCCGCAGCGTGGTGGCAGGTTCCTGTAGCGGTCCTCGACGAACTTATCGGTCGCCTCGGCCTCGCGGTCACGACGGCCTTAATCAGGCCGCCGTCATCGGTGCAGGAGACTGCGCAGCGGAAATCATGACCGCAGCCACTGTCGCCGTCGCCGCCGTCAACACGCCGGCGGCGTCCGCCTGTGCGCGGTTGTTGCAGGAGCGCACCCTGTGCGCGACAGTCCGGTCCGAGCTGCATCGTGCAACCCATCGATGCGGTCGCGCGCTCGCCGCGCGCCTTGTACGTTGCTACAGGGGTTCGGCGGGGATGTTTTAGCAACGTACAAGGAGCGCACCGCGTGCGCGACCGGTGCATCCGGGGTGCACCGTGCGACCAATCGTTGCGGACGCGCGCATGGCGCGCTCCTGCAGGAACGCAATGTTGGAATGTATTTTGTACACGCCGACGCGCGCGCCTGACCTTGACAAATATCTGTCAACTGTGTTTTTTGCACTCCCCGCCGCTGTTGCCGGTGCGATTCGGGAGAGCGCATGGTCCAGACCCACGACGATTCTTCCGCTATCACCGACACGGTGACGTTTCGCATCGCGTCCGGCAACCATTTGAGATCCCCGTGGGCGAAGGTGCTGGTGTTGGTCGATGTGATCGAACGCGCCGACCCGCCAGACGACCGTGATGCCCTCTTCGAACGGGTCAACGACCGCCTTCGCGAGTTCATCGACGCGACTTGGAGCGTGGAAGGATTCCATCGTGGACTGGATTCCGCCGGTATGTCGCGCGCACGCGTCGTTGCCAGCGCGCGCCTCGACTATGACGCCATGCAAGGGCTGGACGAACGCGCGACTCGTGCCAGCACGAACGGCTTCGCCATTCGCCGGCCGATACTCGTACCGGTCGTTTGTAGGCAGTGGGCATCGCATGCTAGCCAGACGCTGGAAGAGCAGATGCTGGAGCAGATCGCCGTTCGCGCGCGCCGTCTGTCGCGCACGACCCGGCGCAAGTGGCGCATCGGTGACGTGCGCTTCGTCTACTCATGGTCGAGTGCTCGCATGGCGCTTGAGCCGACCGGGAAAGCGCGTTCTGGGGGCGGGTCTGAGCGCTGCAGTCCGTGGGTGGAGACGGAATGCCTCTGGCTTACCGCCCACGTCGTGCTGAAGTCGAACGCGCCCGGCTTCCGGCCGCCCCGCTTGCCGGACCCGCCTGTGACCGCTGCGCACGAAGAGTGGGAGCGGGTCCATGCCCTTCTTCGCGACGTCGTGTTTACGGCCCGCCCCCCGCGAGCTGCGGGACGTTAGTCCTGACTCGCGTATGCATGCGTCTCGAACGCTGAGACGCCAACGTGTTTATTGCGCGTTCTGCCAGCAATCCCGCCGCCGACCCAGGAGAGTCCATGAAATCGATCTCGCTAGATGCTGCCGCTGTCGTTGACACCCTGCGTTTCCGCCTCGCCGCTTCGCGTACCTTGCCGCGCAGCGATGTGCGGGTGTCGGTGCGAGTTCGTACCCTCGTCAGTTCCAATGACCAGGACCACGATGCGCTGGTGGGCCGGGTGCGTGCGGCGCTGGTGCGCTTCATCGATGCCGCGTGGGCCGTAAGCGCGGTCACGCGCACCGCCGACGACACCGGATTCGAGCGGGTGGAGCTGTCGGCCTCCGCGCAGGTACCGGTGCGCGAAAACTGTAATCTCGAGGAACGTGCGCGGCGTGCGTCGGTGGAAGGACTCGCGATTGCCGATCCGGGAGTGGATTCGCGGTTGCCCGGTCGGATGATCGCCGAGGCGACGATGGAGTTGCAGGATCACCTGCTGGAACTCGCGCAGCAGCGAATCGTGCACTTCGATGAGGCCACTGGCCGCAAGTGGCGCATCGGCGATATCCAGTTCGGCGTCGACGGCGAAGGACACCATGTCTCGCCGAAACTCGCGCAGCGCGAAACTGCGGTGTTCGAAAGCGCCACCGATGATTTGCTGACCACCTCGGAGCGCCTGCTGTTGGTCGCGCAGGTGACGTTGAAGTCCAACGCGGCGTAGGTTGATCCGTTCCATCCCACCTCCGGTGCGCGGCAGGGAGGCTGCTGCCGGGGGTGGGACCACACTGCGATGTGGTGGCGCTGCTTAAGCTTTGCACGAGCTGCCATGGCAGCGACCGGAGCAAGCCATCGGTGCTGCTGTCGCCGGCATGCCGGCTCCCACAAGGAGGATGTGGTCTTGAGGCAAGTCATGGCGGGCGAGGATGTGGGCGTCCGGCAAGTCACGCGCATTGCGGTTTGCAGGCCGCAGATTGCGGTGGCGCCGGTTTGTCCTTGTGGGAGCTGCCATGGCAGCGACCGGAGCAAGCCATCGGTGCTGCTGTCGCCGGCATGCCGGCTCCCACAATGATGAACTGGCGCCACCGCAATGCCGCCGTTCGCTGCGGTCGCGCGCGTGGCGGGCTGCTACAGGGGGTTTAGCAATACCGGCCCATCATTTCGTACGCTGTTCACCGCGCGGCTGACGGCGAAACTGCGCCACGCGATTTGCGGCGTGTGCAGCAGCTGTGCGGCTTCTGCGTTAGGTGACTGCAGCCACCTGGGCCAGTCTGCGGGCTCCAGCGCGAGCGGCTGGCGTTCGTGCAGGTGCGCGATGGGCGCGGCGGCGGGCACGGTGAGGATCGAGCACGACAGCAGGGTGGTGCCGTCGACGCGTAACCAGCGGTCCCAGATGCCGGCGAGGCCGATGGGATTCGACTCATCCGCGGCGCTGATGAACCACGGTTGTTTGCCGTCGGCCATCGCTTGCCATTCGTACCAGCCGCTGGCGGGGACAACGCAGCGGTTGCCGGCGCGCCACGCGCTGCGGAAGGCGGGTTTTTCTGCCACCGTTTCGGCGCGTGCGTTGATGGTTTGCCACGCGATCTTCGGATCTTTCGCCCAGCCGGGCACCAAACCCCAGCGCATGTCCTGCACACCGACCGCGCCACCGCGGCTGACGAAGGCGGGCACTGCCTGGCTCGGCGCGATGTTGTAGCGCGCCTCGCCACCAGTGGCGCTGACCAACTGTTCCAGCCACTGCGCGATCCAGTCGGGATCGCGGCGGTTGAAGGGGCCATGCAGGGCGTAGCGTCCGCACATGGGTCTACGGTAGCGCCGGAAAGGTGGCGCGGGAAGCGGCCATCGCAGCAGTTGCCGACGGCTTCGTACCACTGTATAAAATCACAGTATGTCAAAGCACCCGCCATTGACCCTGCGCCAGCGCGAAGTGCTCGCCCTGGTCGAGGATTCCATCGCCCGTCGCGGCTTTCCGCCGACCCGCGCGGAAATCGCGCAGGCGCTGGGTTTCCGCTCGGCCAATGCGGCCGAAGACCATCTGCGTGCGCTGCAGCGCAAGGGCGCGATCGAGATCGAAGCCAGTCATCGTGGCCTGCGTGTGCCCGGCAAAAACCGGCGCGCCCTGCGCACGGCGGCGGCGCCGGATGCGGCCGATCGGGCAGGGCAGGCTGTGCAGGCACGCACGTTGCGCGCCGATTCGACGCTCTCGATTCCGTTGATCGGCCGCGTGGCGGCCGGCCAGCCGATCCTCGCCGAGGCGCAGATCGAACGCCAGCTGCAGATCGACCCGGCGCTGTTCAGCGCGCGACCGGATTACCTGTTGCGCGTGCAGGGATCGAGCATGCGCGATGCCGGCATCCTCGATGGCGATCTGGTCGCGGTGCAGCGCGCGCATGAGGCGCGCAACGGCGCGATGGTGGTGGCGCGGATCGGCGATGAGGCGACGGTCAAATATTTCGAGCGGCGCGGTGCGCGCGTGCGGCTGCTGCCCGCGAATCCGGACTTCGCGCCGATCGAGATCGACCTCGCGCGCGAGCCGCTGGTGATCGAAGGTCGCGTGGTTGGTTGCATCCGCACCGGCGTGGCATCTGGCAGTCGCAGCGGCGCAGGTACGCGATGAACGCCCCGGTCGATGCGCTGCTCACGCGGCAGGACGTGTGGCGCGGCCATCGCGTCCAGCGCGTGCAACCCGCGTTGGCCAGCGGGCATGCCGAACTGGATGCGCTGCTGCCCGGCGGCGGCTGGCCGCTCGGTGCGTTGACCGAGTTCTGCTGCGCACAAACCGGTTTGGGTGAGCTCAGCCTGTTGCTGCCGAGCCTGGCGCGACTGAGCGCACAGACGCGCTGGCTGGCGTGGGTGGCGCCGCCGTATCCGCTGTATGCGCCGGCGCTGTCGGAAGCCGGCATCGATCCCGCGCGCTGCCTGCTGGTCGAGCCGCCACTGCCTGGCTTGCGACACGCGCCCGCGCGCGCGCAACAGGCGCTGTGGGCGGGCGAACAGCTGCTGCGTGGTGGCGCCTGCGGTGCGGTGCTGCTGTGGTGGGATGGCGAGGACGCCAACGCGCTGCGCCGCCTGCAGCTGGCCGCCGAAGCGGGGCAGTCGCTGGCGGTGCTGTTCCGGCCCGGTGCGGCCGCGCAACGGCTGTCGCCGGCGGCGCTGCGCGTGCGCATCGATGCAGGTCCCGCGCTGGAGATCCTGAAGTGCCGCGGTGGCGATTGGCGCGCGGGGCGCGGCCAGAAGCTGCGTCTGCTTGCGCGCCAGCCGCGTGGGCAGCAGGAGTTCGCGACGACTGCGACGACCACGCCGCTGCATGATGATGCCGAGCGGCGTGCAGCGCGACTCAGCGCACATCTGCGCGCTGCGGATCCGCGCGGCGATGCAACCGATCCGCAGGATCCACCCGCGCGACCCAGCGACTGGCGCAGCAACGCGCGTCGCGAACGTCAACGCCGTTCGTGAATCGGCAGGATCGCCGCGATGCTCTGGCTCGCCCTGCTGTTTCCGCAGCTGCCGCTCGACCGCCTCGGTCCGGCCGCGCGTGAGGCGCCGCTCGCACTGACCACGGTCGACGGCAGCACCTGCCGCATCGCGATCGCCAATGCAGCGGCCGCCGAACACGGGGTGCGCGCCGGTCAGACGCTGGCCGCCGCACTGGCGCTGTGCGATCGGTTGCGCAGTTTGCCGCGCGATGTGCAGGCCGAACGCGAAGCGCTCGAGCGCCTCGCCACCGTGGCGCTGGGTTTTTCATCCAGCGTCGGACTGTGCGCCGAGGCCGGCATCGTGCTCGAGGTCGAGGCCAGCCAGAAACTGTTCGGCGGTCTGGTGCCGCTGTCGCGCGCGCTGCTGGATGCCTGCAGCGCGCTCGGTTACAGCGCGCACGCAGCGATCGCGCCGACGCCGTCGGGTGCACGCCTGCTGGCGCGACGCGGCGAACGCCGCATCGTGCGCCGCAACGCCACCCTCGAATCGCTGGTCGCCGACTGGTCGCTCGAGCTGGCCGAAATCCCTGCCGCCACCCGCAGCAGCCTGGAGGGTATCGGCGTGCGCCGCTTCGATGCGCTGCTGCGCCTGCCGCGTGCGGAACTTGCGCGCCGTTTCGGGCGCGAGCTGGTGCACTATCTCGACGCCCTGTTCGGTCGCCGCGCCGAACCGGTCACCCCGTATCGACCACCGGAACATTTCGAATCCGGTTTCGAGCTGCCGTATGCGATCGAGCACGGCCAGGCGTTGGCGTTTCCGGTCTCGCGCCTGCTGCGAGAACTGGGCGCCTGGCTGGTGTTCCGCCAGCAGGCGCTGCTGCGCGCGGAAATCGTGCTGCATCACGAAAACCATCCCGCCACCAGCGTGGTGCTCGGCCTGGTGCGCGCCAGTGGCGATGTCGAGCACCTGATCGGCCTGGCGCGCGCGCAGATCGATCGCCTGCTGTTGCCGGGCCCGGCCATCGCGCTGCACCTGCGCGCGCTCGAATGCGTGCCGCTGTCGGGAATTGCGGGCGATCTGTTCGCCGCCGCCAGCGAGCGCGAAGACATCGGGCGCGTGATCGAACGCCTGTCCAGTCGACTCGGCCCCGGCGCCGTGCGACGCCTGGCCGAACACGCGGACCATCGACCCGAGCGCGCCGCATCGCGACCGCCGGCCAACGAGCTGGCGTTGCCGGATGCGGGGAAGGCGCGAGCGGGCAGGGCGGCGGTGAGCAAGGCTGAGGCGGGCAGGGCGGCGGCGGCAGTGAACACGGCGGTGGTCAGGGCGCAGATGGGCAAGGTGAACGAGGGCCGGTCGATCGAGGGCAGGCCAGTGCGTGAGAGCAGCACGCCGCCGCCGACCACTGCAGCGCATGCATCGACCCGCCCGCTGTTCCTGCTTGAGCCCGCGCAACCGCTGCAGTGGTGGCTGCAACAGGCCGGCGGTGCGACCGGCTTCGATGGACCGGAGCGCATCGAATCGGGCTGGTGGGATGGCGCGCCGGTGGCACGCGATTATTTCCGCGTCGCCACCGCCCGCGGCGTGCGCCTGTGGGTGTACCGCGAACGCCCGCCACGCGATGGCTGGTTCGTGCATGGGGTGTTCGCGTGACCGGCCCCGATTCCACTGATTGGCGATTGCAGGCTTTTCTGTTTCGATGACAGACCATCCTCCTTGTGGGAGCTGCCATGGCAGCGACTGGCGCAAGCCATCGGTGCTGCTGTCGCCGGCATGCCGGCTCCCACCAGGAGGAGGTGGGCTGAGGCAATTGAAGGAGGGAGTGGGCTTGAGGCAATTGAAGGAGGAGGTGGGCTTGAGGCAATTGAACGAGGGAGTGGGCTTGGAGCAAATCCCGAAGTCTGGAGATTGCGGTGAGATCGATTCCTCCTTGTGGGAGCTGCCATGGCAGCGACTGGCGCAAGCCATCGGTGCTGCTGTCGCCGGCATGCCGGCTCCCACAAGGAGGAGGTGGGTTTGAGGCAAGAGCTAGCGGAGCTGATACATGAGCACCCGTCTTCCATCGCGTCGATCCGCGCACCAGCGGTCGCGAACGCTGAGACCGCGCGAGGCGAAGGTCGTGGCTGCCCATCGCGGAAGCCGCGCCATGCACGCCAGCAGCAGCGCGACCTCCATCGTCGCCGAACCACCGGCCTATGCCGAGCTGCACTGCCTGTCGAACTTCAGTTTCCAGCGCGGCGCTTCCACTGCGCGCGAACTGATCGAGCGGGCGAAGAAACTCGGCTACACGGCGCTGGCGATCACCGATGAGTGCAGCCTGGCCGGCATCGTGCGTGCGCACGAGGCCGCGCAAGAGCTTGCCTTCAAGCTGATCGTCGGCGCCGAGTTCGCGCTCTGCGATGGTCCGCGCTGCGCGCTGCTGGTCACCGACGGCGGCGGTTACACCAACCTGTGCCGCATCATCACCCATGCGCGGCGCGCAGCGGAGAAGGGCGAGTACCGGCTGACGCGGGCCGATCTGGAAGCGCTGCCGCGTGCGGGCCTGTGGGCCATCCATCTGCCGCAACGAGTGGCTCGGGGCGGCACTGCCGCGCATCCAGAAAACGAAGGTGATCTGCTGGCCTGGCTGCGCGATCTTTTTCCCGAGCGCTGCCACCTCGCAGTCGAGCTGCACCGCGAAGTCGACGACATCGAACAGCTGGCCGCGCTGCGCGCTCTTGCCGCCGCACACGGCGTGCCGACGGTAGCTTGCGGCGACGTACACATGCACATCCGCCGGCGCAAGGCGCTGCAGGACGTGCTCACGGCCGTGCGCCACAACACCACGGTGGCCGAGGCCGGCCGCGCGCTGTTTTCCAACGGCGAGCGCCACCTGCGCGCGCGCGAGGCGTTGGCCACGCTGTATCCGCGCGAGTTGATGCAAGCCAGCGTGGAGATCGCCGCAGGCTGCGAATTTTCGCTGGCCAGCCTGCGCTACGAATATCCGCGCGAGCTGGTGCCCGATGGTATTTCAGCGGCCGCGCACCTGCGCATGCTCACCGTGCAGGGCCTGCGCTGGCGATTCCCGGCCGGCGAAACGGCCAAGGTGCGCGCGCAGATCGAGCACGAGCTGGCCCTGATCGCCGAGCTGCAATACGAGGCGTATTTCCTCACCGTGCACGACATCGTGCGCTATGCGCGGGCGCAGGGAATTCTGTGCCAGGGACGCGGATCGGCCGCCAATTCCGCAGTCTGTTTCGCACTGGGCATCACCGAGGTAGACCCCGCGCGCGGCAACCTGCTGTTCGAGCGCTTCATCTCGCGCGAGCGCAACGAGCCGCCCGATATCGACGTCGATTTCGAGCACGAGCGGCGTGAGGAGGTGATCCAGTACATCTATCGCAAGTACGGTCGCGAGCGCGCCGCCCTCGCCGCCACCGTGATCTGCTACCGGCCCAAGAGCGCGGTACGCGATGTCGGCAAGGCGCTGGGACTGTCGGCCGACCAGCTCGAACAGCTGGCCGGTGCGCTGTCGTGGTGGGACGACATCTGCGATATCGAAACACGGCTGGCCGAGCGCGGTTTCGATCCGGCCTCGCGCAGCATGCGCCAGCTGCTGGCGCTGTCGCGCGAGCTGCAGGATTTTCCGCGCCATCTGTCGCAACATGTCGGTGGTTTCGTGATCTCGCACCATCCGCTGCACGAACTGGTGCCGGTGGAAAACGCGGCCATGCCGGATCGCACCGTGATCCAGTGGGACAAGGACGATCTCGATACGCTGGGCCTGCTCAAGGTCGACTGCCTCGCGCTCGGCATGCTCACCTGCCTGCATCGCTGCTTCGATTTCATCCGCCAGCACCGCGGCATCGAACTGTCGCCGGCGACCATTCCGGCCGAAGACCTGGCCACCTACGCGATGATCCAGCGCGCCGACACCCTCGGCGTGTTCCAGATCGAATCGCGCGCGCAGATGGCGATGCTGCCACGCCTGAAACCGGCGACCTTCTACGATCTGGTGGTCGAGGTCGCCATCGTCCGTCCCGGTCCGATTCAGGGCAAGATGGTGCATCCCTACCTGCGCCGCCGGCAGGGACTCGAGCCGGTGGTGTATCCCTCCGAGGCCTTGCGCGAGGTATTCGGCCGCACGCTCGGCGTGCCGATCTTCCAGGAACAGGTGATGCAGCTGGCGATAGTCGCGGCCGGCTTCACCCCCGGCGAGGCCGACAAGCTACGCCGTTCGATGGCCGCATGGAAGCGCCGCGGCGGGCTGGATCACTTCCAGCAGCGCATCGTCGAGGGCATGGGCGAACGCGGCTACAGCGAGGAGTTCGCGCTGCAGGTGTTCGAGCAGATCAAGGGTTTCGGCTCGTACGGCTTCCCGGAGTCGCACGCGGCCAGCTTCGCCCTGATCGTCTACGTGTCCTGCTGGCTGAAGTGCCACGAACCCGCGATCTTCGCTGCCGCCTTGCTCAACTCGCAGCCGATGGGCTTCTACCAACCCCCGCAGATCCTCGCCGACGTACAGCGCCACGGCGTC
>JBBSDI010000126.1:0-9303 GCA_038249585.1 Lysobacterales bacterium
CCATTCGCCCTTCGCCATTTGCCGCTCGTCATCGCCAGTCGCCATTCGCTGATCCGGTCGTACTCCGCACAAGTTAACCGCAACAACCCCACCCACTACTCCGACCAACCCCATCGCCCATGAAGATCAAGCGCTTCCACGCCCCCGACATGCGCACGGCCTTCCGCCTGGTTCGCGAGGAACAGGGTCCGCAGGCAGTGATCCTGTCCAGCCGACGGCTTGATGACGGTGTCGAGGTGGTTGCCGCCACCGACTACGATGAAGCGCTGGTGCAGCAGGCAGTGCGTACGCCGCGGCGCGCAGCGCAAGCGCCGGTCGATGGTGCGCCGCCGCCGCCACCGCCGCAGGCGGCAGCCCTGGCAATACAACCGCGGCAGGTTCCGGCATCCGAACCCGCCCCAGCGGTCGACGATATCAATCTTGTCGAGATGCGGCGCGAGCTCGCCGGCATGCGCGGCCTGCTCGAACGCGAGGCCGCGCGCCATGCGCACGAACGACTGCGAATTTCGCCGGCCAAGGCCAAGGTGTTCGACGATCTCGAAGATTTCGGCTGCGAAGCGGAGATGGCGCATGCGATCGCCGCGTGCATCGACGACCGCAGCGACTCGCGCAAGGCACGCGGCAACGCACTCGGCCTGTGGGCCAAGTCGATTCCGGCCGTGCGTGGCGACATCACCGCCGACGGCGGAATGTTCGCGCTGGTCGGGCCGACCGGGGTCGGCAAGACCACCACGATCGCAAAGATCGCGGCAAGGTTCGCGCGGCGCAATGGCCCGCGCGACATCGCACTGGTTACCACCGATACCTACCGCATCGGCGCGCGCGAACAGTTGTATACCTATGGGCGCCTGATCGGCGCGCCGGTCTATGAGGCCGGCAGCGCCGAGGCGCTGGCGACTACCCTCGCCCGCCTCGCCGACTACCGGCTGGTGCTGGTCGATACCGCCGGCATGAGCCAGCGCGATCGCAGCCTCGCCGGACAGTTGGCATGGATCGAGGCGATCCCGTGCCTTCGCCCCTTGCTGGTGTTGCCCGCCAATGGGCAGGCCAGCGATCTCGACGAGGTGGTGCGTCGCTTCTGGAGCGTGCGACCGGAAGCCGTGGTGCTGACCAAGCTCGACGAAACCGGCCGCCTCGGCGCCTCGCTGTCGATCGCGGTCAAGCATCAACTGCCGGTGGCCTTTGTCACCGATGGCCAGCGCGTGCCGGAGGATATCCATCTGGCCGAGCCGCACCGCCTGGTGTTGCGCGCGGCCGAGTTGCGCGCCGCAGCGTGCCGCGACGAGCACGCGCCGGAGTCCGCGCATGCCGCCGCCTGAGGCCGCCCTCGTCGCCGTCGACCAGGCCGCTGGACTGCGCACGGCAACGGCCGCTGCGAATCATCCGGTACGCGTGGTGGCCGTCGCCAGCGGCAAGGGTGGCGTCGGCAAGACGAATGTCTCGGTCAACATCGCCGTCGCGCTGGCCGAAATGGGCCGCCGCGCGATGCTGCTGGATGCCGATCTGGGCCTGGCCAACATCGACGTGCTGCTGGGACTGCAGCCGCGCTTCACGCTGTCCGATGTGCTCGATGGTCGCTGCACGCTGGAGGATACCTTTCTCGAAGGACCGCTCGGCATCACCGTGGTGCCAGCGGCCAGTGGCAAGCGGCGCATGGCCGAACTGAGTTTCGCCGAGCACGCCGGCCTGATCCGCGCGTTTTCGAGCATGGATCGCGAGCTGGATGCGCTGATCGTCGATACCGCCGCCGGCATCTCCAGCAGCGTGGTCAGCTTCGCCGAGGCAGCGCAGGAAGTGATCGTGGTGGTGTGCAACGAGCCGACTTCAATTACCGATGCCTACGCGCTGATCAAGGTTCTCTCGCGCGAACACGGGGTCGGCCGCGTGCAGGTGCTGGCCAACAGCGTGCGCTCGGCACATGAGGGCCGCGAGCTGTACGAAAAGCTTGCCCGTGTCTCCGAGCGCTTCCTCGATGTGACCCTCGGCTTCATCGGTGCGGTGCCCTTCGACGACTGGCTGCGACGCGCGGTGCAAAAGCAACAGGCCGTGCTGCAGGCCTATCCGTCTTCGCCATCGAGTGCCGCACTGCGCGCTGTCACCCGCAAGCTCGACCAGCTGGCCATGCCGCTGGGCCCGCGCGGCAATCTCGAATTCTTCGTCGAACGCCTGGTCGCCAACGCCGGAACACACGCATGAGTGCACAAGCCGAATATCTCGCCGTACAGCGCGCGGGCACCCCGGATTGGGTGCGCAACCACGCCGAGCTGGTGCGCCGGATCGCGCACCATCTGGCCGCGCGCCTGCCGCCGGGCGTCGATGTCGACGACCTGATCCAGGCCGGCATGATCGGATTGATGGAAGCCTCGCGCCAGTTCCGCGCCGATGGTGGCGCCAGCTTCGAGACTTTCGCATCGTTCCGCATTCGTGGTGCGATGATCGACGAGCTGCGCCGCGGCGACTGGACGCCACGCTCCGTGCACCGCAAGGTCCGCCAAGCATCCGAGGCACTGCGCGAGATCGAGCAGCGCACCGGCCGCGCAGCCAGCTCTGCGGAGGTAGCGAGCGCGGTGGGACTCAAGCCCGACCAATACCAGCAACTGATGGACGATGCGGCGCGCGGTCAGGTATTGAGCCTGGATGCGGCGGTGGATGCCGCCGGCGAGCCGGTAATCGCGACCGAAACCCACCAGCACAGTCCACAGCAGCTGTTCGAGCAAGACGAGTTCCGCCAGCAGCTGGCAGAGGCGATCCAGGGCCTGCCCGAACGCGAGCGCACGGTAATGGCGCTGTACTACCAGGAACAGATGAATCTGCGCGAGATCGGTGCCGTGCTCGGCGTGACCGAGTCGCGGGTGTGTCAGATCCATGGCCAGGCGCTGGTCCGCGTGCGTGCCCGGATGGCGCCGTGGAAGGGCTCCGGCAACCTGCCGCTGTGAATCGAAGTGCCATCCAGCCTGTGCCGATCACGGCATTCGAATCCGCTGCCGTGATCCCGCTCAAGCTACGCCGCCAGCGTGCCGATATCCCTGCAAGCAACGCCTGAAGAGAAACCTCCGTGGACAAGAACCTGCGCATCCTGATCGTCGACGACTTCTCCACCATGCGCCGCATCGTGAAGAACCTGCTCAACGACCTGGGCTTCATGAATACCGCCGAGGCCGAGGACGGCAACAGCGCGCTCTCTGCACTGCGCGCATCGTCGTTCGATTTCGTGGTCACCGACTGGAACATGCCGGGCATGACCGGCATCGAACTGCTCAAGGCCATCCGCAACGATCCCAGGCTTGCCAAGCTGCCGGTGTTGATGGTCACCGCCGAGGCCAAGCGCGAGCAGATCGTCGAAGCCGCGCAATGCGGGGTCAACGGCTACATCATCAAGCCGTTCACCGCCGAGACCCTCAAGGACAAACTGACCAAGGTCTTCGAGCGGTTGGGAATCGCGGCATGAACGCCGCAGTGCCGCTGGCGCTGGACAGCGGCGAGCAGGCCGGGCTCGCCCCCGCGCTGCGCATGGCCCTCGACGCGATCGAGCGCCACGACGAACCTGCGCTGGCCGCAGCCGCCAAGTCGCTCGACCAATGGCTGTCGCGACCACTGTGCCGCACGCTTGCGGCAGTCGAAACCGCACTACACGAAGCGCTGGGGGCCAACCAGTTCGAACAACGGCTCTCGCAACTGACGGGCCACGAGCTGCCGGATGCGGCGACCCGACTCGACTACGTGATCGGTCTGACCGAGCGCGCAGCGCATACCACCCTCGACCTGTCGGACGAGCTGCGCTGCGAGCTGGTCATCCTCGACGCCGCCGGCGTCGATCCTGCACAGATCGCGCGCATGCGTCGCCTGCTCAACGACCTGCAGCAGACCCAGGCATATCAGGACCTCACCGGGCAGGTGATCCGGCATGTGGTTGGCGTGATGCAGCGCGCCGAGGGCGCGTTGCGTGGTGCACTGATCGCCGCCGGCATCCAGCCTGCGGGTGCTACCGAGGCGCGCGCGGCCGATACGCGGGTACTGTCCGGCGTCGATCGCGGTGCCGCTTCGCAGAACGACGCCGACGACCTGCTGGCCGATCTCGGCCTGTAGTCGAAGGCCTGCATCGACCCGTAGCAGCGCTTCAGCCACCGATGTGCCTGCCGATACCCTTCGCATGATCGACAATTCCGACATCGCTGCCGACTTCATCGTCGAGGCCGGAGAAATCGCCGAACGACTCGGTGAACAGCTGGTCGAGCTGGAGCATCGCAGTGGCGATGCGGAGCTGCTCAACGCGGTGTTCCGTGGCTTTCACACCATCAAGGGTGGGGCTGGCTTCCTGCATATCGCGCCAATGGTCGATCTGTGCCATGCCGCAGAAGAGGTATTCGACGTGCTGCGCTCGGGCAAACGTCGGGTCGACCCGCACCTGCTGGACCTGGCATTGCAGACTTTGGACCTGGTGCAGGGCATGCTGGCCGCGTTGCGCGACGGCGGCGCGTTCCAGTCGGCGCCTGCCGAACTGATCGCTGGCCTGCATGCCATCTGTACCGACGACCAGGTCGCTGCTGGATCGAAGGCAACTGGCGCGGTAGCGCAGCCGGTCGCTGCCACCGACAGTCTTGAAGACGAGTTCGAGGCGCTGCTCGATGGTTTGCATGGCACCGGTGCCGTGCCCGCAGCCAAGGCTGCCGCAACCATCGACGACGACGAGTTCGAAGCATTGCTGGATTCACTGCACGGCAAAGGTGCAGCGCCGACCGCTGCGACGCTGGCGATGGCGGCAGCGCCACAACCCGACTCGAAAGCATCCGCGCAGCCCCGAACCGCGCCAATCGGCGCTTCGCCGGCAACAGCCGACGCCGCAAAACAGCAGCCTGCAGCGCGCGAACCCGCCGACGCAACCGTTCGCGTGGAAGTCCATCGTCTCGACGCGATGATGAACCTGGTGGGCGAGCTGGTACTCGCCCGCAATCGACTCAAGACCATCAATCGCAAGGGCGCCGCCGTGCGCCGCCGTGACAGCGATGGCGACCTCGACCGCGCAATTACCGGTCTGGACCTGATCACCGCACGTCTGCAGTCGGCGGTGATGAAGACCCGCATGCAGCCGATCGGCCGCGTTTTCGCGCGCTTTCCAAAAGTCGCGCGCGACGTCGCCCGCTCGCTGGACAAGGACGTCAAGCTGGAACTGATCGGCGAAGAGACCGAAATCGACAAGAACATCGTCGAGTCCCTGTCCGATCCACTCGTGCACCTGGTGCGCAACGCGATCGACCACGGGATCGAGTCGCCGGAAAAACGCGATCGCGCCGGCAAGCCGCGCCAGGGTACGGTGCGCCTGTCCGCGCAGCATGAGGGCGACCACATCCAGATCGTCGTGCGCGACGACGGCGCCGGGATGGACCCCGAAGTGCTGCGCGCAAAAGCGCGCGACAAGGGGCTCATCACGGCTGAAGCGGCCGCCCGGCTGTCGCATGATGAATGCCTGCAGCTGATCTTTCTGCCCGGCCTCTCCACCAAGGCACAGGTCAGCGAGATCTCGGGTCGTGGCGTCGGCATGGACGTGGTGATGTCGCGCCTGAAAGAGCTCAACGGACACGTGACGATCCAGTCGGCACCGGGAGCAGGGAGCACCATCACCATCCGCTTGCCGTTGACGCTTGCGATCCTGACCACCTTGGTCGTGTCTGCCGGTGGACGCCCATACGCGGTACCGCTGGGCGCCGTCGACGAGGTGTTCCGCTTCCGGTCAGAGAACGTGTTGTGGATCGACGGTCGGGAAGTGCTGGACGTGCGCGGGCACACCTTGCCGCTGCTGTTCCTGCGACGCTGGCTGTCTCTGGATGGCGACAGCAACGACGGTTGCGTGGTGGTGGTGCGCTCCGGCGAGGTGCGATTCGGCCTGGTCGTCGACATGGTTCGCGGCCGCGACGAAGTCGTCGTCAAGCCACTGCCACCGCGGATGCGCGATCTCGCTGGATTCGCAGGCGCCACCATTACCGGCGATGGCGCCATCGCGTTGATCCTGGATGCGCATGGGCTGTATCGGGCGGGATAGTTTCAGCACCGACCGGTAGCGTGGGCGCTGCGGCCATTGCGGCAGGTGCATCGCGCGCGGGCTTGCTCCAGCCAGCCCAAGCAGCAACGTACACTCTTCAGCGTCAGTGTCACCTCGCGCCCCACCGCTGCTGGCAGGCAGCGACCGACCTGGTTCGCAGACGTTCGGCGACGGTGCCACGGGTACCGCACCAACCCGTTGCGAGAGTCGGGCCGATCCGCTGAGGGAATCGCCCACTGCGATACGATTACACAGGCAGGCCCCGTCGTTCGGGGTCGCAAGGAGCCTCCCATGTTGCGCATCGCCCTCACCGCTGTTGTTCTGGCCGCAACTGCCACCCCCTGTTTGGCGGCCGACAAAACGCCCTACCGCATGCCCAAGGGCTCAGATGTGATCGCCTGCACCGGCACGCCGTTCGGCAAGCGCCTCGCGCTGGGCATCGACCAGGAAGTGGTGGTCATGCGCCGCCAGGTCGGCGGCACCGGCACCCTGGTCAATTACCAGTTCACCGGCGATCTCGCAGCGCAGCAGCGGCAGGCCGCGCTGACCGGCGACTTCGCCAGCAACTCCGGGTTCGACTCCGCGCGTATCGACCTCGATGGCGACGGCCGCCAGGAACTGGCCACCGCCGCGATCCGCGCCGCGGGTGTGGTCAGCGTCACCGTGGTGCGACCGGCGGCAGCGGCCAGCGCCAACGAACAGACCCCCGCGTGGTCGATCGGCCCGCCGGCGACCGGCGTCACCGTAGAGGCCATCGACCTCGCCGCGGGCGATCTTGACGGCAGCGCCGACGGCAAGGAGGAGCTGGTATTGGCTGTGCGTTACAGCAACGGCGCGGTGCGCATCTTCGCATTGTCCGGCGACGCCAACGGCGCGATCGTGCAGGCCGCGGGTGTCAGCCTCGGCAACTGGACCATGCCCACGTCCGAGTCCAACACTACGTCCGAACTGGTGCTCGCCGTCGGCGACGTACTGCTCGAGGGGCGTGACCAGGTCGTGCTGCTGACCGTGTTCAGCCAGTCCAACCTGCGCTACTCGGTCCTGCGCTTCGAGGATGTCGACAGCCCGGGCGGGCCGGGCACGCGCTTCGTCCACCGCAGCTTCACCCAAACGCGGCAGAACGGCAACAACAACGCGCCGGGCCGCCTGCAATTGCATATCGGCGACCTCGGGGGCAGCGCGGCGGACGAACTCGTCGTGCATGACCAGAGTTTCAGTGCCGGCCAGTTGCAGAACGTGACCCAGAGTCTGCGTTACTTCAGCACCACCCGCGGCACCAACAACACGATCACCGACTTCGCCCTGCTGCCCGCGAGCGGCCTGGTCAACTCGATCGACTCCACCGACAACCTGTTTGCCGCCGCGATGGGCGAGATCGATCGCCGCCCCGATCTGGAGATGGCGGTTGCGCGCGGGGTCACCGATCCGCGCACGGTGCGGGTGGACGTCTACAAAGCGACGTTCAACGCCAGCGGATTCCCGGTGGCGTTCGGCCTGGCGGCTGGCTTCGCCTCCGCTACCTTCCCGCTGGTGAACGATCGCCCGCAGCAGATCGAAGCCACCATCGGCGATGCCGACCGCGACGCCATCGGCGATATCTACGTCGGATTCCGCGATGGCGCGCAGGGCAGCGGCACCAACATCACCAAGGTGCGTCGCTTCAGCCTGCAGCGGCCGAGCAACCCGAATGCGTTCCCGAGCGGCGCGACGCTGGCGCAGACCGGTCAGTTCGACTTTCCGACCAACTTTGCCGACACCACCGCGTTGCAGATCCATGTCGCCGACTGGGACAACGACTCGCTGCTGGCCAATCTCGGCACCACCTGCCGCCAGATCCGCGAGCCGATGGTGCGCAACGTGGTGCGCCTGCCGCCCTACTGGAGCCGGTTGCAGTCCGGAGTAAACGGATTCAACGCCGCGATCGGCAGTTCGCGCACCGACGGCAGCGGCCTGGAGTCGCGCTACGACACCTTTACCTCGCACGACGTTTCCGGCTATGTCGGCGTGCAGGTCGGCGGCGAGGTCCTCGGCATCGGCGCGCAGGTCACCGCCAAGGTCACTGCCGGCTACAACTACGAGACCCGCCGCGGCGAACTGCGCGGCAGCGAGGAGACCACCACCGTCGGCCAATCGCAGGAGCAGGACTCCGGCGGCGGCCTGGTGGTGATCGAGGAGAACACCTTCAACTGCTACGACTACGAGGTCGTGCGCAACGGAGCCGAGGTGATCGACAGCAACGTGCGCGCCTGCGAGGTGGTGCGCAGCAACGCCAACGGCGATTTGCTGCGCGCTTTCGTGGCCAGCGACCTGCAGTCCTGGGACACCACCACCGCCGGTTCCGCCGGGCCCGGTGGGACCCCCCGACAGTGGGTGCCGCTGCACCAGGAGTGGGCCAGCCTCGCGTTGTTTCGCCGCGCGCTGCCGAACACATTTGTCAGCGCAGCGCAGCTGCCGCTGGCCACCGATGGCCTGATGTCGACCGTGCTCAGCTCGTCCGTCACCACCTTTCCGTTCTTCGATGTCGACTTGGGCTCGGTGCAGGAGATCACCAACATCCGCGTGTTCCCTGATCAGCTGAACAAGGCCGCGCTGGCCGGGGCGACGGTATTCGTATCCGAGGCATCGTTCGCCGGGACCTTGCCGCCGAGCGGGGCTGGCGTTCGCGCATTCGCACCGGATGCGGTCAGCGACAACGGCGTGGATCGCTGGAACGTGTGGACGCGAAGCACGACCTCGCCCTACGCGCCGATTCGCGCGCGCTACATCCGCGTCCAGCACACATCGCCGAATCCGCGGACCTTGCGCGTGGTGGAGCTGCAGGTGTTCGGCGAGGTGCACATCGAGCCGCCGGCGTACCCGGTGTCGGTCTGCGATCCGAGCCCCTTCGACGGCAATTTCCGCGCCCGCGTCGCCGACACCGTCAACCTGCCGCGCGCCTACCGCAACATCGACGTGCGCGGCGACCTGATCTGGACCGGCGCGCCGACAGATCTGGCGTGCGGCACCAATCACGGGGCGGTCAAGCAGATCTCGATCTGGAGCAACATCGCGATCGGCGGGGTCAGCGGCACCGGCGTCAACACCTGGACGTTCGACAATGAAACGCTCGACACCCAGGTCAACACCACATCGATCGCGCACTCCACCAGGGTCGGTGCAGAAGTGGAGGCCGAAGCCGGGGCGATCGTGCAGGCGGTGGTGGGCGGTGCCTATGAATGGGCGACCGGCGTAACCGAGGAGAACTCGACCAAGATCTACTGGGGCAG
>JBBSDI010000127.1:0-9264 GCA_038249585.1 Lysobacterales bacterium
CGACTGTGCCGTGGTGGGGCAATCAACCTTCAATGGTGCGCACCCCCGGCCCGGCATCCATGCGGGGCTTTCGGGGGGTCGGCGTGCCTTTCATGGCAGGCCGACAAACCCCCGCTCACCCATTCCGCTTTGCGAAATCCTTCATCAGGTCGACCAGCGCATGCACGCCAGCCAGCGGCATCGCGTTGTAGATCGACGCGCGCATGCCACCGACCGAACGATGGCCCTTGAGCGACAGCAGTCCGGCGGCTTCGGCTTCCTTCAGGAAGGGTGCGTCGAGCGCCTCGTCGCGCAGCACGAAAGGCACGTTCATGCGCGAGCGCGCCGGTGGGTCGATCGGGTTGCTGTAAAAGCCCGAGCCATCGATGTAGTCGTACAGAAACTTGGCCTTGGCCGCATTGGCAGCGCCGATGGCCGCCATGCCGCCCTCGCGCTTGAGCCACTGGAACACCAGTGCGGCGAGATACCAGCCGAAGGTGTTGGGCGTGTTGAGCAGCGATCCTTCCCTGGCATGCGCGGCATAGTTCAGGATCTGCGGCAGATCCTTCGGGCAGCGCTCCAGCAGATCCTCGCGCACGATCAGCAACACCAGTCCCGCGGCGCCGATGTTCTTTTGCGCACCGGCGTAGATCACCCCGTAGCGAGACACGTCGATCGGCTGCGAGAGGATGTTCGACGACATGTCGGCGAACAGGGGAACCCCGCCGACATCCGGAGCATCGGCGAATTCGACCCCGCCGATGGTTTCGTTCGGCGTGATGTGCACATAGGCCGCCTGCGGATCCAGATCCCACGTCGCGCGCGCGGGAATGCGGAAGTAGCGATCGGCTTCGCTGCTGGCGGCGATTCGCACGCCGCACGAGGGCTTGGCCTCCTTGACCGCCTTTTCGCCCCACGATCCGGTGACAACGTAGTCGGCACTGCTGCCGCGCGCGAAGTTCATCGGCAGCAACGCGAAATGCGCCGTCGCCCCGCCCTGCACGAACAGGACCTTGTAGTTGGCCGGCACCGCCAGCAATTCGCGCAGGTCGCGTTCGGAGGACTCCGCCAGCGCCATGAACTCCTTGCCTCGATGGCTGACCTCCATCACCGAGGATCGGGTCTTGCCCCATTCCAGCATTTCCTCCCGCGCCTGGCGCAGGACGGCTTCGGGAAGTGCGGCAGGACCAGGGCTGAAGTTGTACGCACGCGACACGGGGCACCTCCTGGAAAAGTAGCCCCCGACACTAACATGCGGCAACGCAGCATGGAATCGAACGATGCGCTCCCAACGCTGACCCCAACACGAACAAGTCTCGCTCGCGCGGCGCAGCAGCGGGACCGCAGGACCGACCCGAGTCGGTGCGTCGGGAATCGCGTGCGCGAATCCTGCGCCGGCAGGTCGGGCCGCTCAGCGGAAGCCGAATATGAGCAGGCCGATGGCTGCCGCGATCAGCGCCGCCGCCGCGATCAGCGCCCACGGATTCCAGCCGGCGGCAGACGCGTCGCCGGCAGCCGCGGGTGCGCTCGATTCCGGCGCGTAGTCGGCGCGAACCGCGCGCATGGTCTGCGTCACCTCCGGGCGCGGGCGTTGCTCGACCGCTGGTGTCTGTACCGGGGTGCGCGGCTCGTTGCGACGCACCGGCATGCCAGGCGCTTCGATCAGAAACCGGTTGCGATCGAACGCGATCTGGTCGCCGGGGTACAGGATCGCATCGCGGACCTGTACACCATTGACATAGGTGCCGTTGGCCGAGCCGAGGTCGCGCAGGAAAATCTCGCTGGCGGTCACCTCGATCATCGCGTGCCGACGCGACATCTCCGGCTCGTCGAGCACCAGCCCGCATTCGCTGCCGCGACCGATTTCGATGCGTCCGTGGATCGGGATGACTTTGCCGAAGTACGGACCGGAGACCGCGCGCAGCACGGCACGCGGTGGCGAAACCCGATAGCGCGTATCCGAGGGGGCTTCGTTGGCGGCCACGGCTGCTTCTCCGGCACTGTTGCCTGGCGGCGCGGTCTCGATGACCGCGTCGTGATCGGGCTTGAGGATCATGTTCACCGAATCGACGCTGACGACATCGCCCAGGCGGAGAATCGCCTTCTCTCGCACCGGGCGCGCATTGACATGGGTGCGTGCGGCGTTGCGCACGAACAGCGTAAAGCCGCGCGGATCGGTCACGATGCTCGCGTGATGATCCTGCACGCCGGCGCTGGCAACCACCACGCCGTTGTCGGCGGCCGCCCCGATCGTGACCTCCCCCGCGGGCACGATCACATCGGCATGTTCACCCCTCGGAAAGCTCAGGCGCACTGCTGTCCTCGCCCAATGCATGGCCGATCAGACTCTAACATATCCAGATCGCCTGCCGGCGCTGGATCACCATCGCGCGCGCACGTCGAGCAATGCGCGTTCGGTGTCGACGCTACGGCCATCGGCACGCTCCAGGAACAATGCGAGCTGGACGCGCCAAGTGTCGTCGAAACCATAGCCCACCCACGGCATCGCGCCGCGCATCGCGCTGTGGAACCACCAATCCTCCGAGTTGAACGCGGCCATCACCGCATCGCGCTGCACGCGCTGATAGGCCAGGCCCAGTTCCCAGGTTTGCGCGACCCGCGCATCGCCCCACACCACGCTGCCGCGCGCGGCGTCGCGCTGATCGTCGGCACCGACGTTGCGGACCAGGTTTATCCGCGAACGCAGCGGCTGCCCGGCGAGCTGGGTATCGAAGGCCAGTTGCAGGTCCACCAGGCGGTAGTCGCTGATCAGCGTGTCGCCAACCCGCCGATTGGTGCGCGACAGTCTGGTGCGGGTAATTCGTTCGAGGTCGTCGAAGTCGATCAGCGAGAGCAGGATCCCGCCGCTGGTAGATGCACCCTCGCGCAAACGCCACCCGGCCTGCGCGGCAACGATCCGCGAGGTGTCGCCGTAAAGGTGGTCGCCCAGCCAGGCGCCGCCGGTGAGCACGATGCGATCGAAATCGCCGGTCGGGATTGCATGTTCGATCGACACACCCACCGGGCGCAGCTCGTCGTCCCAGACCATCGGCGTCAATTCCAACGGCAACGGATGCTTGCCGAGGATCAGCTCGGTGTGCTCGCCACCGCGCCAGCGTGCGTACAGCAGGTCGACACCAAGATCGTTGATGCGCTGGTTGTCGTGCGCGAGGCGCACCACCTGGGCGCTGTCCGAGCCGCGCGAGGCTTCGATTGCCGCACCAAACTCCCACGCATCGTCGGGCAGCCAACGCAGGCCCGCACGCAGCCGCGCCAGGGCACGCTGCTCATCGGGCAGGTTCATTGGCAGGTCGCGCGCATAGTCGCCGCGCAGCAGCAGATCCGAAAACCAGCTCAGCGCAGGGCCGCTGTCGGCATCGGGATCGAACGCCAGTGGATCGTCGGCTTGCGCGGACGCTGGCGGCGAGCACGCCGCCGCCAGCGCAAGGGCAAGCCCACAACCCCAATGGACAATCAGGAAACGCATCGGCCCACCCCGCGGATCGACGATAGAATCCGCTTCAATAAGCCTATGTAACCTGTTGATTAAACTGTGTCAACCGGGACGCGCCCTGCGCCAGACTGGATTCAGGCGCGCAAGCCCGCCAGGCCAGCACCCAGAGCGATGGCCGACTGGATGCGGGCAGCCGGTTCACGTTCGATGCAGCGCAGGATCAGGGCCTCCAGCGCTGGCGGAACTTCCGGCCACCACGCCGAGGGCTTGATCGGCTCGCGTTGCATCTGCGCTAAGTAGATCTCCATCGTGGATGCGCCCTGGAACGGAACCTTGCCGCAGAACATCTCGCACATCAGCACGCCGCTGGCGTAGACATCGCTGCGTGCATCGACTTCGCCACCGGACAGCTGCTCGGGCGAGGAATAGGCCGGAGTGCCGACGAACATGCCCGGCTGGGTGTGGCCAGGCTCCGAGCGGTGCAGCGGCCGTGCGATCCCGAAGTCCATCAGCTTGGCGTTGCCGCTGGACTCCAGGATCAGGTTCTCCGGTTTGATGTCGCGATGCAGGACACCGACCTGGTGCGCTGCCGCCAGCCCGGCACTCAACTGACGCGCGATGCGCAGCGCCGCCGAGTACGGAATCCGGCCGGTCTGCTTGATCAGGTAGCGCAGCGTCATGCCACGCACGTATTCCATCGAGATGTACGGCCGGCCATCGACATCACCGAAGTCGAAGGTGCGCAGCACGTTCGGATGGGTGATCTTGCGGGCAAGCCGGATCTCGCTCTTGAGCCGATCCAGATGCTCGCTGTCGCCCAGCGCGGCGGGTTTGAGCATCTTCAGCGCGACCACATCGTCCAGTTCGAGGTCGCGGGCCTTGTAGACGACGCCCATGCCGCCCTCGCCGAGCACGCCGAGGATGTCGTAGCGACCGCCGAAGCGCATGCCTGGCAACAGCGGGGCCTGCCGCGACGCCCGCGAGGGCGTGGGTGCGTTGGCAGCGCGCGGTTGCTCGACCGTGCGCAGGCTGTCGCCGCCGCCGGTTTGCAGCGGCAAAGGCGCGACCAGTCGTGCCAGCGCCTGCGCGTCGAGCGCATAGAACGACTTCCCGCTGGCCAGCCCCGCCTGCACCGGCAGCGCTTCGCCAGCGAGCAAACCGCGCGCGGATTCGCCGAGGCCCTTGGGCAACAGCACCTTGCCGGCAGCGGCCTCTACCAGCAGCCGATCCAGCTGATGGCATACCGTGCCCATGCCGATCTTCAGGCTACCGCCGGGAACACGCACCGCACCCTCGACGAGCACGCCCTCCAGCAGGCCCGCAGCGGTTGCATGGTCCAGATCGATGGCCTCACGCGCCACTGCAAGCGCCCGCGCGAGGCGATCGGTCGTATCGAAGGCGAACACCAGGCGCGCGCCGGAGCCGCTGACCAGCCTCCCGTGCTGTGCGGTTGCCGCTGCCAGCAATCCTGCGACGCGCTGTTCGGCCAGCGCCACCGCCGGGGCCGCGCCGTCGGCGCCCGCGCGGGCCAGACCGCGCAAATCCAGACCCAGCAGCAATGCCGCGCCCTGCCGAGCAGGATCGGCCATCTGCGCACGCTCGGCCAGATCGCGCGTCACGAAGGTCTGTCCCGGTGCTGCCTCGCTGCCGGGATCGGGCAGGAAGCGCGACAGGTTGGTCACATAACCCTCGATGTCGCTCTTCTCACGCAGATCCGACAGCAGCGAGTCGAAGGCCTGCGACAGCTGCGCGAGGGCATCCCGACCGCGAATCCCGATCCGCGTCTGGTAGTTGCCGGCAGCCGCTTCCTTGGCAGCGCTCGCCATCGTCGCCAGCGGACGCAAAGTGGTCTTGGCGAGCAGGAACGACAGGGGCAGCGCAATCAACAGCACCACGCCACCGGCGAGCGCCAGCAGATTGAGGATCTCGCGATAACCCGCCGCCGCGCGGTCCGCCGATGACAATCGCAGGGTGGCACCCAACGCGCCGCCGCCGGCGCTGTCGACCGGCGCGAGCTGGCCGATCCACGACTGCCCGTCGAGTTCCAACGCCATCCGCTCGCTGCGCGTACCGGCCTTGATCGCCGCTGCCATGCCGCCGGCGTCGACAGCGATAGCTGCATCCAGGGCTACGCGCAGCGTGGGGTCCAGCGAGGTGCCGATCACCGCGATGCGCTGATCGATCGGCAGCAGGAACGCAATATCGGCACCGCTGGCCTTGCCGACGCGCACCGATAGCGCATCGTCGACGCGCAGCGCGACCAGCATGAAGCCGACCAGATCGCCATCCAGATCTAGCGGCCACGCAGCAGCCTGGTACAGCATCGCGCCTTCGCGCCAGAACCCGCTGATCGGACTGGGCCCGGCCAGTGCCGAGGCCAGGAACGCATCATCGGCCATGTTCTGGTCGAAGGCCTCGAGCTGGTCGGTTCGCGCCAGCACATTGCCCTCGGCATCGGTCACCAGTCCCAGGTCGAAGCCGACCGCAGACTGGCGTTCGCGTAACAAATCGTTGATCGAGGCGATATCAAGCCCGCTGTCGATGCCCAGCCCCAGTCCACCGCCGAGCGAGTCGTTGACGTATTTGACGAAGCTGGGATCGGCGGCGATCAGCTGGACCTTCAGCTGCACCTCTTCGAGTCGGCGCTCGGTCAGCTCGGCCTGCACTGCCGCCGATACGTCGAGCTTGTCCTGCACCGCCTGTGCGGCAATCCGGTCGCCACGCTGCCAGGTGACCCAGATGGCGGCCCCCAGCGCAAGCCCGAGCAGGATTGCAAACAGCAGGAATACCGATGTCGCCAGCGACAGCCGGAAACCGCCAGCGGGCTCAGTAGCCACGTTCATTGGGAGTGCCTCCGTAAGGGCGACCGAACTTGTTCCTGTGCGGCGGCACGCGGCGCTTGTTCAGATCGACCCGGATTTGCAGCGGGCCGCTGGATGCAGGATCGATCCGACGTCGCCACGGCTGGGCACGGTCGTGGAACACCACCAGGTCGCCCTCGCCCGCGGGAACCGAGATGAGCCGGAACGCTCCCGCGGCATCGGCGCGGGTGAAGTGCGGCGTGTCGAGCACCAGGATGAAGCCGAACATCGCGTGGTGCACGTTGCAGTAGACCTTGACCAGTCCGGGACTGGCAAACGTGTGCACGACCCCGAGCCCGGTGCCATAAAGCCCGGCGTCGAAGGCGTTGTCGGGCGAGGTCGAGAACACATTGTGCAGGATCGGGTCGTCGTTGGGAAAACGCACCGTGCCGCCAGCCACGATCGGCAGCAGTCGCGGCTGGAACTGCTTGCGGCGGGTCAGCATCAGCGCCGGCTCGCCTGGCGCGGCCAGCGCTACGGGCTGGCGCGGGCGGAAATAGATCACCGCCTCGCTCGCCTCCTCGGCACGCAACGGCCGACCATCCGCGTACAGCACGAGTTGGCCCTCCAGCGTGGCCGCACATGCCGCTCCGGCTGCGCATTGCAACACGAACACGATCATCCAACGCTGGCGCATGCGTGCCCTCCGTCCCACTGCATGGCATCATCCTAACGCGCCCCGACCCCACAGCAACCAGGCTGGATGCTTCGCATGGCAACCATCGACATCGTCCGCAAGCATGCCAAGACCATTCCCGAGGCGCGCAAATCGGTGGAGACGGTTGCACGCAAGATCGCCGAGAAGTTCGATGTCGAGTACGGCTGGAAGGGCAACACCCTCGAGTTCGCACGTACCGGCGTGCACGGCAGCATTGCGGTCGCTGAAGGCAAGGTACACGTCAAGGCGCACCTGAGCTTCCTGCTGTTCGCCATCCAGGGCGCGGTGGAATCGGAAATCAACAAGGTGCTCGACCGCGAGTTCGGCTGAGCCGGCACTGTTCAGGCCGCAGGCTGCGGCTCATCGAAGCCGGCGCCGAACGGGGCAGGATCGGCGGCAAACAGTTTGCGCGAGGCCAGGCGCTCGCGGCTTCCGATGATGCGCAGGAACTCGTCGGCCTTGCCCATCGCGCGGAACGCAGCGAAACCCCGTTCGAGAAAAGTCTGCAGGTTGCCCAGCCCCGCGCGGCTGGCCGGACCGCGCGCGATCCGCAGCACGCCATAGACCAGCGGCACCCGCACCACGTGCTCCAGCTCGCGACCGACCCGCATCAGCAGGTCGATCTGCTGCGCGCGCTCATCGGCGGTGCAGGAAGTACGGTAGGCCGCCGCATACGCGGCGATATCGATCGCCGGCGCACGACTGGATTTGCCCTGCAGCGCGCGCGCAAGGTGCAGGTCCAGCCGATGGCTCAGCAGGTCAAGTTCCAGCGCATCGCACACCGTGCCCAGCATCGCCTCCGGCAGCCAGCGCACCAGGGTCGGCATCATGCGCGCGAGGTCGCGATCGCGCCAACTGACATCCTGCTCGCCGTACAGGTCGGTCAGGAAAAACTCAGCCGCCTGCCGATACTGCGCTGAATCGCGCAAGTCCGCGAAGGTGATCGCAAGCCGCGCGGCCTGCCATGCGCGCACCCGGCGCAGGGTCGGCGACTCGTTGGTGGGGTCCGCGATCGGGTCGCGTGCCGCGCGCAGGTTGTCGGCCACGGCCTGCAGGCGCTCCACGGTGACGTTGCGGCTCACAGCGGCGCCTGCCGAGGAGGTTTGGCTCGATCCATCGCCCATCCTATCGCCCCACGCGGCGCGATTGCACCGACCAAGGTAGGAGGCCGGACACATTGGTCGGTTGTCGCGCGCCGGATAGAATGATCGACTGCGGCGCGGCGCGCCCCCGGAATCCAGTCCCCATGCTCGTGATCCAACAGGCCAGTCGCCCGCAACGGCGCAAACCCCGCAATCGCATCGGTCTGGCGATCGCCGGCGGCGGTCCGATCGGCGGCATGTACGAGTTGGGCACCCTGCGCGCACTCGACGAGGCGCTCGATGGTCTGGACCTGACCCGCCTGGACGTTTACGTCGGCGTCAGTTCCGGTTCGTTCCTCGCCGCAGGCCTTGCCAACGGCCTGAGCACCGAGGAGATGTGCCGCATCTTCATCACCGGTCAGTCGCGCCCGGTGTTGTTCCGACCCGAGACTTTCCTGCGTCCGGCATTCCGCGAATATGCGCGCTGTGCCGCGGCGATTCCGCGCGCACTGATGGAATGGCTCGGCGCCATCGCCAGCCGGCCGTTCGACGCCAACTGGAGCGATCTGCTGGGTCGCTTCGGCGCGCTGATCCCGAACGGACTGTTCGACAATCGCGCGGTCGAGCGCTTTCTGCGCCAGGTGTTCGAGGCCCATGGGCGCAGCAACGATTTCCGCCAGCTGCCGCGCCGGCTGTATGTCATCGCGGTCGATCTCGATACCGGGGCGACCATGCGCTTTGGCAGCAAAGGCCACGATCACGTGCCGATCTCGCGGGCGGTGCAGGCCAGCGCGGCCTTGCCGGGCCTGTACCCGCCGGTCGAGATCGACGGTCGCCACTACGTCGACGGCGCACTGCGTCGCACCTTGCACGCATCGGTGGCGATGGACGAGGACGTGGACCTGGTGTTGGGCCTCAACCCGCTGGTGCCCTTCGACGCCAGCCTGGCGCAGACCAGCGGCCGCAAGCGGCCACGCAGGCTGGTCGACTACGGACTGCCGAGCGTGCTCTCGCAAACCTTTCGCACCTTGCTGAAGTCGCGCATGCAGGTCGGGCTCGAGAAGTACCAGACCCAATACGCGCAGACCGACCTGGTGCTGTTCGAACCGAATTCCGACGACGCGGAGATGTTCTTCACCAACATCTTCAGCTACGACAGTCGCCGCAGCCTGACCGAACACGCCTACCAGGCGACTCTCGATGATTTGCGCACGCGCCGCGCGCAGATCG
>JBBSDI010000128.1:0-9234 GCA_038249585.1 Lysobacterales bacterium
GCTCGAGCGGCTGCAGGCCGGACCCCTGGACGACGCCACGCTGCAGGTGCTCGAACTGGGCACGCACCACGAACAGCAGCACCAGGAGCTGCTGCTGACCGATATCAAGCACGCGTTCTGGAGCAATCCGTTGGCGCCGGCCTACCGCAAGGACCTGGCGATCACGCGGGGCGAACCGCGCCTGCTGCGCTGGATCAGCAGCGAGGAGAAGACCGTGCAGATCGGCGCTGCACCCTGGCCGGATGCCGCCGCGTTTGCCTTCGACGGTGAGTCGCCGCGCCATCGCGTAACGCTGCCGGCGCATGCGCTGGCCAGCAGGCCCGTCACCAACGGCGAGTTCAACGACTTCATCGCCGCCGGTGCATACCTGAACCCCGGCCTGTGGCTGAGCGACGGCTGGGACCGCGTGCAGGCCGAAGGTTGGCAGCGCCCGCTGTACTGGCACGAAGACGGTGTGCGCGAGTTTACCCTCGCGGGCTGGCGCGAACGCGACCCGCATGCGCCTGTTTGCCACCTCAGCGGCTACGAAGCCGATGCCTTCGCGCGTTGGGCCGGCGCGCGCCTGCCGACCGAAGCCGAATGGGAACATGCGGCAAGCGGACAAGCACTGTCCGGCAACTTGCTCGACGCCGATGCGCTGCATCCGCAGGCGTGCCGTGACGACGGCCCCGGCTTGCAGCAGCTGTTCGGCGATGTCTGGGAGTGGACCAGCTCGGCCTATACTGCCTATCCGGGTTTCCGACCGCTGCCGGGCGCGCTGGGCGAGTACAACGGCAAGTTCATGAGCGGCCAGATGATCCTGCGCGGCGGCAGCTGCGCCACGCCGGCCAGCCATATCCGCGCAACCTGTCGCAACTTCTTTCCGCCTCACGCGCGCTGGCAGTTTTCCGGCCTGCGACTGGCCAAGGACCTGCCATGACGCTGACTGCCGACTCCTATGAACTGACCGACCTGCAGCCGAGCCGCGACGACGTGCGGGGCGACATTCTGGCCGGCCTGTCGGCCACGCCAAAGCACCTGCCATCGAAGTATTTCTACGACCGCCGCGGCTCCGAGCTGTTCGAGGAAATCACCCGCCAGCCCGAGTACTACCTGACGCGCGTCGAGCTGGCGCTGTTGGCCAAAAGCGCCGCGGGAATCGCGGCCGCCGTGGGCCCGCGTGCGCACGTGGTGGAGTACGGCAGCGGCAGCGGCCGCAAGACGCACCTGCTGCTGGATGCGCTGCAAGATCCCGTGGCCTACACCCCGGTGGAGATCTCGCGCAGCGCGCTGCTGGGCAGCGTCGAACGACTGGACCACGAGTTCGGCCCGGTGCAGATGTTGCCGGTGCTCGGCGACTTCACCCAGACATTGCCGCTGCCCGCGCCCGAGCGCAGCGCCCGTCGCGTGCTGGTGTTCTTCCCGGGCTCGACGCTGGGCAACCTGACCGACAGCGAATCCGTAAGCCTGCTCAAGGCCATGCGCAAAACCATCGGACCGCGTGGCACCGCACTGATCGGCATCGATCTGCAGAAATCACCGGCGCTGATCGAAGCCGCCTACAACGACGCCGCCGGTGTCACCGCCGCCTTCACCCTGAACCTGCTGGTGCGATTGAACCGCGAGCTTGGCGCCGGCTTCGACCTCGACGCCTTCCGCCATCGGGCCGTCTACGTGACCGAGCGTGGCCGCATCGAAACTTTCATCGACAGCCTGCGCGACCAGATCGTGACGGTGCACGACCAGTCCTTCGCATTCGCCGCAGGCGAGGCCATGCAGGTCGAATACAGTCACAAGTACACCGACGCAGGCTTCGCCGCGCTGGCCGCGAGTGCAGGCTTGGCCGTAGTGCAGCGCTGGAACGACGCGCAGGACTGGTTCGGGCTGCGGCTGCTGCAGCCGGCCTGATTCTTCGCCGTCGGGCGGAGGACGCTCACGGAGCGTAGTGGGGCTGGCGTCAGGGGACGCAGGCGGTCAAGCCTGACAGTTGTTTGCCTCTCGCCCACGCGGGCGAAGCGACGCCGGACGCCGGCGCACCTTGATTGGATGCGTCCTCATTTCGGATGCCATTCCTGGTCTGCAGCCTTGGCTTGGCGGGGTTTGGCTGAGTTCCCCAGCAGCAGCGATCGTTGTGCACGCCTGAGTTTCAGCGACCGCTGCAGCGTTGCCCGATAGGGCATGACCTCCGCACCCTTTATTTCCCGTTCTATTAATGTATTACCCACAGCGCGAGTCACTCATGTACCTCGAACGCTATTCCACGGCAACGGCTTGCGCGGTACTGGTGCTGGCGGCTTCGGGACTCAGCCATTCCGCCTTCGCTGCGGGCATCACCCTGCCCACGCCGCCCGGCAGCGGCACCTTTGGCAGCAGCGTCACCGCCTTGCCCAATCGCAACTTCGTGGTCACCGATTCAGGTTTTGACGACCCACTTACTGGCGTAGCCAACGTCGGTGCTGCGCATTTATTCGGTCCTGACGGCGATCTCATCAGCACCCTGCGCGGCTCCACAGCGAACGATGCGGTCGCACGGAAAATCATTGTGTTGGCGAATGGAAATTTTCTGGTGGCAAGTCCATTCTGGGGCAGCTTGGACCAGGGTGCGGTGACGTTCTGCCGAGCCGATGTCGGCTGTGACGGCGTGGTGTCGGCTGCCAATTCGCTGGTCGGCAGCCAAAACGCCGACGGCGTTGGAACGGAAAACCGAATTTTTCCCCTGACCAATGGCAACTACGTTGTGGTCACCAGCGGCTGGGACAATGGTCCCACCGTCAATGCCGGGGCGGTGACCTGGGGTTCGGGAATCACCGGAATCAATGGCCCCGTGTCGATCGCGAACTCGCTCGTTGGCAGCTCTACGAGTGACACCCTCGGCAACGGCGACATGCTGGCGTTGAGTAACGGCAACTACGTCGTCATATCGCCGTTCTGGGATGACGCGCTCAACGGTTTCGTCAACACCGGCGCGATTACCTTTGGCAATGGCATGACAGGGATTAGCGGCCCGGTTAGTGCGCTGAATTCCTTCACCTGTGGTGTCGCGAACGGCTCCAGCAACACTTTGACGGCGGTGGCCCTGACGAATGGCAACTACGTGATTAGTCAGCCCGCGTGGCGGACCGGCCCGCTCGTCGATGTCGGTGCTGCCACTTTCGCCTCAGGCACTACCGGGTTGATCGGTACGGCCAATCCTGGCAATTCGTTGGTAGGCAGCAACGCGGGCGATCGAGTCGGTCTTGACGTCAAGCCGTTGGCAAACGGTAACTATGTGGTGCTGTCCTCGCAATACTCTGGCGGCCGCGGTGCCGTGACCTTGGGTTCTGGCACTTTGGGCATTACTGGCACGGTCTCGGGCAGCAATTCACTGCTGGGAAGCACGGCGGCGGATCGCGTCGGATTCGCGTTTGTGGAGCTGAGCAACAGCAACTACGTAACCTATACCGCTTTTTGGGATAGCGGGGCCATCGTCAATGCCGGGGCGGTGACCTGGGGCTCGGGCACATCGGGGGCGGTGGGGGCAGTGTCTGCCAGCAATTCATTGATCGGCAGCGTGGCTGAGGATCGGCTGGGAACGATAGGGTCGTCGCTGCGACCCACCGTGACGCCATTGAGCAATGGCAACTACGTGATCATCTGCGATCTATGTGATCTCAATGGTGTGGTGGACAATGCCGCTGCAATCTTTGCGCGCGGCGATGGCAGCGCCGTTGGCGTGCTCGCGCCCGCTATGGCCTTGCTGGCAGGTAGCGGCGCGATGGCGGCAAGCAACGTGGTGAAAGTGACGGCCTTGAGCAATGGCAACTATGTTGTCGGCAACGGCAACTGGGACAACGGCGCGATAACCGACGTGGGAGCGGTGACCTTTGCCAATGGCAGCAATGGCATCAGTGGGCTGGTCACGCCCGCCAATAGTCTGATTGGCAGCAATAGCCTTGACCGCGTTGGCAGTCGCGTGACCGGCCTGAGCAATGGCAACTACGTCGTGCAGTCCTTCAACTGGCGAAACGGCGCTGAAAGAGATGCCGGCGCCGCCACGTGGGGATCCGGCACCACGGGCAATATCGGCGTGGTTTCTGCCGCAAATTCGCTGGTGGGTAGTACGCGCGATGATGTCGTCGGGGCGTGGGTGATCGCGCTCGGCAACGGCCACTACGTCGTCAGCAGCCGCAGCTGGAACAATGGCGCGATTGTCGACGCGGGCGCCGCAACCTGGGGGTCCGGAACAGGCGGCACCGTTGGCGTGATTACCCCGGCCAACTCCTTTGTTGGCACCCGCACGAATGAGCAGCTCGGGGGCGGGCAGTCCGTCGATGCCGCGGTCACCGCTCTACCCGATGGCAACTACGTTCTGCGCAGTCAATTTCTGGATACCGCCACGTTGAGCGATGCAGGCGCCACAACGTTTGGCCTGGGCGAGGGCTTGGCCATGCAGCCCGGCGTGCTGTCACCAGCCGATTTGGCTGGCCCGTTGACCGCTAACAATAGCGTCATCGGTGGCATCAACGGTTTGGCGGGCGCAGGCTTCGCCGGCACCTTTGCCTATAACCCTGATCCGGTGCCGCAGAGGCGAACGCTGATTGTGGCATTGCCACGGGAAAACCGCGTGGTGCTGCTGAGCTATGACGGGATTTTTCGGCATGGGTTTGAGTGAGCGGAAACGTGTTGGGGACAATTCGTTCTGCACTGAAGGTCAGCTGCAGTTGAACCTTGCCGTCCTTCGCCACTCGCCCGCGCGGGCGAAGCGACACCGAAAGCCGGCGCTCGTTCGTTGGCGGCGTCCCGTTTTCCGTCCGGCCGCCGCAGCAATGCGCGAGCCCAGGCTCGCCACGCGTCAGCGCTCGCACTCGCCGGCCAATTCGCGGCGCAACCACGCGCGCGCCTTGACCCAGTCGCGGCGCACCGTGCGGTCGGTGATGCCGAGGGCCAGTGCGGTGTCCTCTTCGCTGTAGCCGGCGAAGAATCGGCACTCGACGACCTGTGCGAGGCGATCATCGAAGGTCGCGAGCCGTTGCAGAGCCTCGTGGACGTCGATCAGGCCCTGGTCGTCGGTCACGCCGATATCGTGGGAATCGGTCAACGATTCGACGAAGGCACCGCCGCCGCGCTTGTCGGCGAGTGCGTCGCGCGCATGGTTGATCAGCACATGCCGCATCGCCAGCGCCGAGGCGCGCAAAAAATGCGCACGGTCGTTGAATTCCGGCGAGCGCAGCAGCTTCAGGTAGGCTTCGTTGATCAAGGCGGTGGTTTGCAGAGTGTCGCCGGCACGCACGCGACGCCGTTCGCTGCGCGCGATTTTCTTCACCTCGGCGTAGAACATCGGCATGAGTTCCTGCGCCAGGCGTCGGATGTCCTCCGGAATCCCCTCTGCAGCGGGGACGCTGAGCGCTGGCTGGTTCACGATGATCCCTTGGGCATGGATGTTGTGCCGGAACAGGCGCCACGGCCCATCCCGCATCTGTGAGCGTTCGCGGCCATACTAGCGTCGATCCTTGCACGTTGGGACAGCATGAACGATCGCGTGATGGCCGAACGGTGGGCGCAGGTGGATCGACTGCTCGATCGGGCGCTGGCGCTGCCGCCCGCTCAGCGGACCGCATTCGTCGAACACGCGACTGCCGAGGATGCGGCGCTGCGGCAGGAAGTGTTGTCGCTGCTGGCGAACGCCGACACGCGCGGGGACCTGCTCGATCGCCCTGCGCTTGCCGCGCTGTCGACCTCGCCGCCGCTGAAAGAGCTGTCTGCGGGCGAACGCGTGGGCGCCTATCGCGTCGTGTCATTGCTTGGTCGCGGCGGAATGGGCGAGGTCTACCGGGCGGCGCGCGCGGACGGGCAGTTCGAGCACGAGATCGCACTGAAGCTGCTGCGTCAGGATTCCATCGAGCACCTGGGCCTGTTCGTGAGCGAGCGACGCATCCTCGCCAGGCTCGAGCACCCGGGCATCGCGCGCTTGTACGACGCGGGCGTTGCCGAAGATGGCCGGCCCTTCATGGTCATGGAGCTCGTCGACGGCGTGCCGATCACCGAGTGGTGCCGCGTGCATCGCGCCACGCTGCAACAGCGCCTCGACCTGTTGGTGCAAGTCTGCCAAGCCGTCGCATACGCGCACCAGAACCTGGTGATCCATAGCGACCTCAAACCGGCCAACATCCTGGTCAACTCCGCGGGACAGGTAAAGCTGCTGGACTTCGGCATCGCGAAACTGCTGTCCGGACCGGCGGACGAACCCACGCGCAATACGCCACTGACCCTGTCGTATGCCGCGCCCGAGCAGTTGCAGGGCGGCCCGGTCAGCACCGCGACCGATATCCACGCACTCGGTGTGCTCGCCTTCGAGTTGCTGACCTCGCGCTTGCCGAGGGGCGGCACCGCATTGCCGGTGGCGGTAGCGATCGACAAGATCCTCAACGAAGCCGCGCCGGCGCCCAGTGCGATCGCCGCCAAGCTCGACGCGCCACCGGTTCTCGCCCGCCAGCTGTCGGGCGATCTGGACGCGATCATCGGCCGGGCCTTGCGCAAATCCCCCAGCGACCGCTACGCGGCCGTGTCTGGTCTGCGCGCCGACATCGAGCGGCACCTGCGCGGCGAACCCATCGCCGCGCGCGAAGGCGCCGGGTTGTATGTATTCGGCCGTTTCCTGCGCCGTTACCGCTGGGCGGTGGGCGCGACGGTACTGCTGATCGCCAGCCTCGCGGCTGGTCTGACCGGCACGCTGTGGCAGGCGCAGCGTGCGCAGGAACTCGCCGAGCGCGCCACCGCGACCAAGGACTTTCTGATCGGCGTGTTCCGCGCCAACGATCCGCGCATCGCCTCGGACCAGCCGCGCGGTGCGATCACGGCAAAACAGCTGCTGGATCTGAGCGTGTCGCGCATGGGCCAGGAGTTCGCCGGGCAACCGGAACTGCAGATCGAACTGCTCGGGCTGGCCGCGAGCATCTACGGCAATTTCCCCGACGAGGAACGTTACGCCGAGGTGCAGAAACGCCGCATCGAGCTGGCGAGTTCGTATTACGGACCGACCCATGAAATCGTCATCCAGGGCCTGGTCAGCGAGGCCGATGCGGCCTGCGTTCGGCTCGACTACGTCAAGGCGAGGCAGTTGCTGGAGAAGACCGATCAGCTGATGAATGCGTCGGGTCAGAACCACAGCCTGATGCGCGGGGACTGGTGGCGCGTGAAGGCACGGCTGCTGGGCTCGGTGTCCGGCGGCCAGGCCGAGCGGACGATCGCACTGGACAAGGCACTGGCGCTTTATGCCCAGGTGGCGCCGCAAAGCAACGAATATGCGGCAACGCTGAACATGGCCTCGCGCGACCGCAATGAGCAGGGTAAGGACGCCGAAGGGTTGCAACTGCTGAAGCAGGCGCTGGCGGTCGCCGAAAGCGTGCCCGATCGGAATGATGCGCTGATCACCACGCTGGTGACCAACCTCGCCCACAAGCTCGAGGTGATCGGCGATTTTCCCGCCGCGGAAACCGCCTACACGCGGGCGCAGACGATGGCGCGGCGAACGCGCGGAGACCACCATTCAAGTTACTGGATGGTGCTGACGAACCACGCGAACATGATCCACCAGCGCGGCGACCGGCAGCGCGCCGATGCCTTGTTCAAACGCATGCTGGCGAGCATTCCGGCGCAGTGGACCACCGATACCTATGACGCCGTCGCCCGCGAAACCTACGGCGAACGTCTCGCCGCCGAAGGACGCGCCGCGGCGGCGATCCCGCTGCTGGAAGCCGCGCAAGCGGTCTATCGCGAGCGGCCAGTGTACGAGTACGACATGCGCGAAAGCCGGCGCAAACTCGGCGATGCCTATGACCGCGTCGGGCGCACTGAGGATGCCCGCGTGGCGCTGAAGGCCTCGCGCGATGAGTACGTCGCCAAGGAGGGCGCGACATCCAAGTGGACGCTGCGCATCCGCGAACGCTGGGGGCGCTTTCTGCTCGATCATGCAAGCGCCGGCGATGCCGATGTTGCCGATGCCGAGGCCGAGTTCCAGGCGGTGCGGGACCATCCGGGCGAACAGCCATCGGCCGAGGCCGCACTCGCCCACGCGGGCCTGGCGCGTATCGCGCTGTTGCGCGGCGACATCGATGCCGCCGATCGCGAAAGCGGCCTGTCGCTGTCGCTGCTCGAGCCGGTGGCGGGCCTGTACGACGTGCGTGTGCAGCCCACGCTGTGGCTGTTGCGCAGCGGCGTGCTGCGGCAGCGCGGCGACAAACCGGGCGCGCGCGTGCTGGCGGTCAAGGCGCTGGAAGCCAGCCGGCGCTATGACGATCCGTCGAGCCCCGCGATTGCCGCCGCCGTGGCGGCGGTGCGCGCAGCGAGCGACTGACCCGGTTCGCAGCGGCGCCGGCCGCTGCCGCGGGAAGCGCTGACGCGCATCCAAGCTTGGATTCAACGAGCGAGCGCAACACGGCGTGCAACTACCTAACCGGCGCCGATGTCCGGATCGGCCGTGCTCCAGTGTTCCTGAACATGCAAGCCGGCGACCAACGCCCGGCACATCAGGAAACCCGCATGTCCACGAAACAACCCCTGCGCGGCACGCGCACACTGCTGTCGCTCGGGCTGACCTGCGTGGCGCTGGTCGCGTGCAACGCGCCATCGTCCGACGCGCCGTCGATGCCTGTGCCGGACGCGCAGGCGGTGCACGAGGCCACGGTCGCGGCCGGTTCCGCGCGCGATCCGGTCGCATCGGCCGATCCGAACAGCGTGTGCCGACTATTGTCCAACGCGCAGGTACAGGAAGTTTTTCCCAGTGCCCACGCCGGTGAGCCCGAGCGCACGCGACAGAAGTATGGAATCAGCGCCTGTATATGGTCCGGCGATTTCGGCCGCCTCGCGCTGCAGACCTGGCAGGCAAAAGGGCGCACCGCCGATGCCGAGGCAAGCGGCATGGTCAGCGGCTTCATCGATCCGCTGAGCAGCGCCGCGGCCGGCAATATCCGCTATGAATCCATCGCCGACATCGGCGAGCAGGCGGTTGCGGTGGTGGAGAAACAGGACAGCCAGCGCGGCATCCTCACCGACGTGGCCATGCTGGTGGTGCGCAAGGACGACCGGATCATCATGCTGCTTTGCGATGACCTGGCGCAGCGCGATCGCGTCGAAGCTTTGGCGGTGCTGAAATCGCTCGGCGCAGCCGCAGCGAACCGGCGGTGATCGAGGGCGCGCGGCAACATGTCAGCCACAGGCATTACCGTTCTTACGACTCGACTTTCTTTACCTGCGAAGGTCAGGGAGAGGCTTGGCGAC
>JBBSDI010000129.1:0-9175 GCA_038249585.1 Lysobacterales bacterium
CTGCCACGCATGCGCGACGGGCGGCAGGCGTTTTTCCTGTTCCTGCCTGATGGCGAAGACCCCGATACGCTGGTCCGCCACGAGGGTCTCGACGGCTTCGAGAAACGCTTGCGGGAGGCCACGCCGCTGTCGGAATTCCTGTTCGCCGAACTGGGCAAGGACGTGAATCTCGCAGGTCTTGAAGGCAAGGCGCGTCTGGCCGAGCGCGCCAAGCCACTGCTGGCCGGCATTCCCGATGGCGCGTTCCGCGATCTGATGTATCAGTCGTTGGCCGATCGCACCGGCGTGCGCATCGGGCCGGCAGTCGGAAATGCGCCCGCAGTGCAGGAGGCGCCGGTCGCGCGCACTATCCGCGACGATCGCCGCAACGCACCTGCACCGCGGCGCAGCCTGGTGCGCACCGCGATCGGCTTGCTGGTGCAGCAGCCAGGGCTGGTCCATGCGATGGAACCGCCCTACGTATTCGGCATTCTGCGCATCGACGGGATCGATCTGCTGACGGATCTGATCGACCTCGTGCGTTCGCGACCGGACATTTCAACCGGCGCAATTCTTGAGCATTTCGCAGACCACAAATATCGCATCGCGTTGGAGAAACTCTCGATGATGGAGTTTCCCGCGGCCCCCGAGGCGTGGAAGGCGGAGTTCCTCGACGCACTGGAGCAGCTGAACCGGCAAACGATGCAGCAGCGCATCGACGAGCTGCGCGCCAAACAGGCCGAGGGCGCGATCAGCGACGCCGAGATGCGCGAGCTGTGGGAAGCGATGTCGACCCTCAAGCGGCAGCCGCGCGGCAGCCGCTGAATCGCGCGCTGCGGTCGCGCGCACGGCGCGCTCCGTCGACAATCCACGCCGCACCAATGCCCGTCCGCGCCGCACGAATGTCCGTCCGCGCCGTGTGCACCCACGCCTGCCGATGGAAATTCCGGGCTAACATCGCGGCAATCCACTGCAGGGCCCTGCCATGTCCAGCCTGACGCCGTTCCATATCGCCTTTCCGGTGCACGATCTTGACGCGGCGCGGGCTTTCTATGGCGGGGTGCTCGGTTGCGCTGAGGGTCGCGCGAGCGATCAATGGATCGACTTCGATCTGTTCGGCCACCAGATCGTCGCGCATCGCACCGAGCAGCTGCCGCGGCCGGCGCACAATCCGGTCGACGGGCACCAGGTGCCGGTGCCGCACTTCGGCGTGGTGCTGGAATGGGACGCCTTCCACGCTTTTGCGACACGCCTGCGCGGTGCCGGCGTGCGCTTTGTGATCGAGCCCCATGTCCGTTTCGAGGGCCAGCCCGGCGAGCAGGTCACGATGTTCTTCCAGGACCCCAGCGGCAATGCGCTGGAGTTCAAGTCGTTCAAGGACTTCGCGCAGATCTTCGCCCGGTGAGCATGCTGCATGTCTACGCCGGCGACGACGGCGCGCAGTGGCGCACGCTGTTCGCGGCACAGGCGCCGGAGATCGCCTGCGTGGCGTGGCCCGAAGCGATCGACCCATCGGCGGTATCGTGGATCGCATGCTGGAATCCACCGGACGGGTTTTTCGCCGGCTTTTCCAACCTGCGCACCGTGTTCGCGCTCGGCGCGGGCGTCGAGCGGCTGATCGCGCGCGCCGACCTGCCGCCACAGGTCGATCTGGTCCGGCTGGTCGACGCCGGCATGGCGACACAGATGGTCGAATACGCGCAGCTGGGCGTGTTGCTGTGGCAGCGACGGTGCTTCGACTACCGCGCACAGCAGGCGCAATCGGTTTGGCACAAGCTCGCGCCGATCGCGCGCGCGGATACGCGGGTCGGCGTGCTGGGACTCGGCGCGATGGGGGCTGCGGTCGCCTCGGCGCTGGAGGAGTCCGGCTACCGCGTCTGGGGCTGGAGCCGGCGCGCGCATCACATCGATCGCGTGCGCTGCCTGCACGATGCCAGCGGTCTTGCCGAACTGCTCGGCGAGACCGATGTGCTGGTCAACACCCTGCCCTCGACCGCCGCCACCCGCGGCCTGCTCGATCGCACGCGTCTCGCGCTGCTGCCCGCCGGCGCGCTGGTCGTCAACGCCGCGCGCGGCGATCAGCTGGATGCTGCCGCGCTGCTTCAACTGCTGGATGCCGGCCACCTCGGCGGCGCACTGCTCGACGTGTTCGATCCCGAGCCGCTCGCGGCGGACAGCCCGCTGTGGCGGCACCCGCGCATCGTGATCACGCCGCACGTCGCCGCAACCACCTTGCCCGACCCCGCCGTGGCACAGATCGTGGACAACCTGCGACGATTGCGCAGCGGCGAGCCGTTGTCCGGCATGGTCGATCGCAGGGCCGGGTACTGAGCCGATACCTGGTCACGGCCTGGCACGAACGCAACGCAGGCCGAGGCGCGCGCCCGATAGCCGGTGCGCTCAGGCCAGAGTGACCAAGCTGCGAACCCGAATGCGTGTGTACCTGACGATCCGGCCACCGCACGATGAGAGCCCGGAATTGGATTGCCACGATAGTGGCTTGCTTGGCGCAATCAACGCGCAACCTTGAGGTCGTTCGATAGTGCAAACCAGACCGCTTCCCCGCTCGCGAATCGCTCGCGCACTGGCGCTGTTGCAATTGCGCGACCTTCGGTTGTCGCGTGAGGCGTGTTCCGCGTGCGGGTCTCGTCTGCAAGTTCGGCTGAGTTGCGCTGACATCGCTGTTCGCTGCGTGTTCTGCCGAGCAAGTGCAGTCTCCCAATCGATTGTCGACGTCGTTCGCAGGCGCGTTGCCAACCTGCACTGTTGCGATGCGTACGAGCTATCCGACCAGGGTCATCTGCTCAGGTTCTTGCGCAAGGCTACCCGAAGCGTGATTGGTAGCGAGCTGCTTGATGGAGTCCCGTGCGGATCGATGCGGGACGGCACCACTTCCCAAGACATCCAGCGCCTGACCTTTGGCGACGATTGCTTCGACCTTTGTACCTCTACCGAAGTCTTCGAGCACGTCGAGGACGATATTGCCGGCTTTCGGGAAACCTACCGCGTGCTGCGCCCGCGCGGACACATGATATTCACCGTACCGATCTCAGGCGATCCAGAAACAACCGAGCGAACAACGATCATCGGCGGCCGGCGCGTGAACACGCTGCCCGCCGAGTTTCACCACGACAGACACCACGAAGCTGGTGTCTTCTGTTACCGAAACTACGGCCGCGACATTGGCGACCGGCTTCGAGGCGTTGGTTTCATCAATACCGAAATCGTCGCGCCAAAGCTCGATCTGTTCGGACTGGCAAGACACGTTGTGGCCGCGCAAAAGCCTTGGTGAAGCACGCCCGATACTGGTCGGGGGCTGAGCGCAGCGGCACAGCAGATGCTTCAGCGCGCCACCGCGAACTCGATCATCGCCGTCGGCGCCGGCGGCATCAGCCAGTGGTCGATCAGCAGGAATCCGAACAGCACCATCAGGTAGATGATCGAGTAACTGAACACATCCATCGCGAAGCGCTCGCTCGGCGGGTTCATCAGGCGGATCGCGTACCACAGGAAACCGATTCCGAGCACCACCGCACCGCCCAGATACACCAGACCTGCCATACCGGTCAGATACGGCAGCATGGTGACCAGGAACAGCAGGATCGTGTAGTACAGCACGTGCTCGCGGGTGTACTGCACCCCGTAGATCACCGGCAGCATCGGCACCGCGGCGCGCGCGTAGTCGTCGCGGCGGTAGATCGCCAGCGCCCAGAAGTGCGGCGGTGTCCACACGAAGATGATCAGGAACAGCAGCAGCGCGTAGGGATGCACATCGCCGGTCACCGCCACCCAGCCGAGCACCGGCGGCGCCGCCCCGGCCGCACCACCGATCACGATGTTCTGCGGAGTGGCGCGTTTGAGGTACACGGTATAGATCACCGCATAGCCGATCAGCGATGCGAAGGTCAGCACCGCAGTAAGCACGTTGGTCCACTGCAACAGCACCAACATCGACACCGCGCCCAGCAGCAGGGCGAAGACCAGCACCTGGCGCGCATTCAGCTGGCCGCTCGGTAGCGGTCGATGCAGGGTGCGCATCATTACCGCGTCGCGCTTGCGATCAAGCAGGTGATTGAGCGCCGCAGCGGAGGCCGAAGCCAGCCAGATGCCCAACGAACCTGCGATCAGCGCGTTGGCCGGCGGCAAGCCGGGCGTGGCGAGGAACATGCCGATCACCGCGGTGAACACGATCAACACCACCACCCGCGGTTTGGTCAGCTCCCAGTACTGGCTCGCTAGATGCGCGTTCATCCGCAATGGTCAACCCGCAGGCCGTAGCGGCGCAAGTCCCGCCGGCAGCGGGGTCAGGCGCGCCAGCAGGGCGATCAGCACCGCCAGCAGCAGGGCAGCGAACAGATTGTGCGCGGTGGCCACCACCAGCGGCAGGCCGGCCATCACATTGGTAATACCGAGCGCGACCTGGGTGCACAGCACCACCCCGAGCACCGCCCCATGCAGCGCAAAGCCCGGCGTGCGCAGCGCACGCACTGCCAGTACCAGCACATGGCCGAACACCACCAGCGCGAAACCCCGATGCACGATCTGGATCGCACTGCGCGCCGGCCCATCCAGCACGCCGCCCTCGTAGTCGACGCCGATTCCCCGCCACAGCACGAAGGCCTCGCCGAAATTCATCGGCGGCAACCACAGGCCAAGGCATTTCGGGAAGTCGATCGCGCACGACAGCGCTGCGTAGTTGGCGCTGACCCAGCCACCGAGCACGATCTGGATCGCAACCAGCACGAGCGCGACCACCACCGAGCCACGGCGCAGCGCGCCCGACTGCGTGAGCGACCAGCCGGCCGAGCGCAGCAGGAACCACAGCAGCAGCGACAGCGTGGCCATGCCGCCGATCAAATGCATGGTCACGATGATGGGCTTGAGCTTGAGCGTCACCGTCCACTTGCCGAACAGCGCCTGGACCAGGATCAACGCGAAGATCGCCACCGCCAGCCGGCCCAGCGGCAGGTCGCGCCAGACGATCGCGCCATGCACCAGCAGCAGCAAGCCCAGCGCGAGCAGACCCAGTGCGCTCAACGGCCAGCCCAGCGCGTAGACCGCGGTGCCCGCGACAGTGAGTGCGGGGGCGGCGAGGATCTGCCAGCGCCGCTGCGGCACATGCCAGTTCTTGGCCAACGCGAGCGCCAGCACCAGCAGGATCAGCACGCCGGCGGCGAAGCGGTGCACCATCTCGCGCCACGCCTTCGGCACTTCGACCGGTCGCTCCGGAAAGGCCTGGTTGGCGGCATCGATCTGAGCTTGTTGGGTAGGCCACGTCGCCACGCCGTAGCAGCCCGGCCAGTCGGGGCAGCCCAGGCCCGCGTGCGACAGGCGCACATAGGCACCCAGCACCACCACGACCAGGCACAGGAGCACGGCTGCAAGCGCGATCTGGACGTAGCGATTGTTGCGCATCGTGTTCATGCAGGTTTCGAATCCGGATTTATCCGCGCATGCGATCAGCGGATCAGGCGGCGCAGGTCGGCGCGCAATCCGGTCGGATCGAAGCCCGCGTCATAGCGCATCACCAGATAGCCGTTCGGATCCACCAGCCACACGGTCAGCGGCGCCAGTTCATCGCCAGCGAGCGGTGCTACGGGCGGCGGCAACAAGGTTGTTTCCAACGCCACGATGCGCGCCTGCGGAATCCGCGCCAGCACCGCAGCGGTATCGGCATCGGCCGCTCCCGCCCACACCACACGCGCGTGCATCGCATCGCCGGCAAGACCGGTCCATACCCGCGCCAGCGAGTCGCTCATCCGCAGGCACGGCGCACCGCAGTTGTCGGGAGCCCGCACCACCATGTGCCAAATCCCGTCGGCGCTGTTCCAGACCAGCGGCGCGCCGCTCGTATCGAGCGCGACCTGCGCGCGGAAATCCTGCGGCGTGTCGAGCAGCACACCGTGGTTCTTCGACGCGCGCGGGCGCCAGTCCGCCAGTGCCAGTACGCTCGCGGCCACGATCGGCAGCGCGAATACCAGCACTACGAATATCAGCTGGCGGCGGCCGCGGCTGCGGCGGGGATCAGGTGCATTCATGGGTTGCGGCGCAAGGCGAGAACGAAATAGATCACGGCCACCGCCAGCGACATTCCGAACCACTGCACGGCGTAGCCGCGATGCTTGAGCGGGCTCAGAGTATTCGGCAACGCCTGCCAGCGACGCGTGAATCCGTACGGTAACTCCGGATCCAGCTGCAGTACGCCGGTAAACAGCGGCGCGCTGGCGCCCGCGATAGCCGGCAAGTCGAGCCAGGTCAGCAGGGCCGGGGGCTGCCCGGCTTGCCAGGTCGAAGTACCGAGCTTCAGGCCGCTCGCCGGTGGCGCGACCAGCAGGCCGCGCAGCGTCGTGCGCTGGATCGTTGGAACCTCGAGCACGGGAACACGACGGCCTTGAGCAAGCGCCACCCAGCCGCGATTGACCAGCAGCGGGGTCGCCCGATCGTCGGGCACGAAACGGGTGAACACCAGCGCACCCACATCCGCCCCAAGACGCTGGTTGTCCAGCAGCACCGTGGTGCCGGGATCCCAGTGGCCCGCGATTTCGACCCGCAACGGCAAGGCAGGCGCATCGTGCTCGGCAGTCACGTCCTCGCGACGCGGCAGCGATACGCGATCGGCGACCACCTCGGCGTAGGCACGCGGCGGTGCGGCCAGTGCCGCGCTCCATCCGGCAAGCACGCGCTCCTTCCAGCTGGCGCGCTGCAATTGCCAGACGCCCAGCGCTGCCAATCCGGCGCACGCCAGGATCGCCGGCAACGCCCAATAGAGCGCCGCACGTCTCACCGCCGCCTCGACATCGTACGCATATAATGAGCGCTTGCCTGATGCTGATGGGAACCGCCCATGACCTTGAAATCCGTACTCATCCTGGTCGCCTTTCTCGCCGTGCTCTACAACCTCGGCGCGGCCCTGTTCTACATGGTGACCAACCAGAGCGCGTCGGGTCGCACCGCGCGTGCGCTGACCTGGCGGATCGGGCTGTCGGTGGGACTGATCGTGCTGGTGATGCTGGGCATCGTCAGCGGCGTGATCGAGCCGCACGGCATTCGTGGCGGCCACTGACACGCAGCGAGTTGCCCTCCAGGCCGGGCCGGCTTGCACCGGCCCGTGCATCAGCAGCGGGATTCAGACCACGTAGACGAACAGGAACAACCCCAGCCACACCACGTCGACGAAGTGCCAGTACCACGCCACCGCTTCGAAGCCGAAATGGTGGTCCCTGGTGAAATGGCCCTTGGCGCAGCGAAACCACATCACGATCAGCATGATCACGCCAAGCGTCACATGCAGTCCGTGGAAACCGGTCAGCATGAAGAACGTCGAGCCGTAGATGCCCGAGCCCAGGGTCAGGCCGAGTTCGGTATAGGCGTGGTAGTACTCGTAACCCTGCACGAACAGGAACACCACGCCGAGCAGGACGGTGGCGCCAAGCCATGCAAGCAGCTTGCTGCGCTGGCCCTCGCGCAACGCGTGGTGCGCCACGGTCAGGGTGACCCCTGAGCTGAGCAACAACAGGGTGTTGATCAGCGGCAGCCCCCAGGGCGCCAGGGTCTCGAAGGCACCGCCCAGGTTGGCAGGCCCATTGCTCGGCCATGCCGCCTCGTAGGCGGGCCACAGCAGCGCGTTGGTCATCGCGCCATCGCCGGCGCCACCGAGCCACGGCAACGTGAGCCAATGGGTGTAGAACAGCGCGCCGAAGAATGCCGCGAAGAACATCACCTCGGAGAAGATGAACCAGATCATGCCCATGCGGAACGACACATCGACCTGCGCGTTGTAGTAGCCGCCGACCGATTCGCGGATCACCGTGCCGAACCAGCCGAACAGCATCACCAGCAGCAGCGCGAATCCGGCCAGCATCGAGATCTGGCCCTGTGCGACGAGGCCGTTGAGCCAGACCGCAGCGCCGCCGAGGAAGAAAAACAGCGCGAAGGATCCGACGATCGGCCAGCGCGTGCCGGGCGGGACGTAGTAGATCGCCGGATCGTGGGTGTGGGCCTGCGCCATGAAAACTTCCCCGTTGGATTGAGCGGTCAGGACGCAGGCGGCGCGACGGCACTGGCATTGGCCAGTTGTCGGGTCGCGGTGTCGTTGCGATAGAACACGTAACCGAGCGTCACCGTCTGCACTTCCGGCGGCAGCTTGGGATCGATCATGAAGCGCACCGGCATGTCGCGCGACTCGCCTGCATCCAGCCGCTGCTCGGTGAAGCAGAAACACTCGGTCTTGTTGAAGTACATCGATGCGGTGCTTGGCGCCACGCTGGGAACCGCATTGCCGACCACCGAGCCGGAAGTGGTATTGCGCGCCTCGTACCACACCTCGGTCAGCTCACCCGGATGCACCTGGATGCTGTGCAGCTTCGGCTTGAAGGTCCAGGCCAGCCCCGAGTTGACAGTGGCATCGAATTGCACGGTGACCAGTCGCGTGCGATCGACCGCGATCGCGGCGACCTCGGTCGCCTGTACTGCCTGGTCACCGAGACGGATGCCGAATACCTTTTCGCAGGCAATCTCGTAAAGCGGGACCAGCCCGAACCCGAGGAAGAACGCGAGGCCGGCAGTCAGCGCGAGCTTGCGTACCAGCGCGCGCGTGGACTCCGCGGCCGAGCGGCGCGGTGCGTTCATGCGCCAAGCACTCCGCGCAGGATGAACGCGACATAGATCGCGACCGCGATGGTTCCGATCATCAGCGCCGTGCGCCGCGCAGCAGCGCGCTGGCGGGCGGTGGCGTCGGCGTTTTGGGCAGGGCGGTTCATGCGAAGGCCGTTCGACCCGGGAGCTGACGCTCCCGGAATCGCGCTCAGTGGCTCACGTCGCCATGGGCCAGCGAGCCGGAATCGATCCGCGGTGGTGTGGTGAAGGTGTGGTGTGGTGCTGGCGAGGGCACCGTCCACTCCAGGCCCTTGGCGCCCTCCCACGAAACCTGCTGTGCCTTCTCGCCCCTCTTCAGCGAGTGGTAGAGGATCGCGAACATCATGAACGGGGTGATCAGCATGCCCAGCGCACCGATCGAACTGATCATGTTGAAGTCGGCGAACGCCACGTTGTAGTCCGGGATGCGGCGCGGCATGCCGGCAAGGCCGAGGAAGTGCTGCGGGAAGAACAGCACGTTGACGAAGACCACCGACCACCAGAAGTGGAACTTGCCCCAGAACTCGCTGTACATGCGGCCAGTCCACTTCGGCCACCAGTA
>JBBSDI010000130.1:0-9152 GCA_038249585.1 Lysobacterales bacterium
ACCGCGCGATGATCGTGGCCGCGACGACGAACGCCGCTTCGACGCCGCAGTGGAGCGCGTGCGCGACGCGCAAAAGCAGGCGCAGGCGCGAGCCCGCCATGCCGACAGCGCGCGCTGGCTGCAGATCGCCGAAGTCTGCGCAAGGAACGAATCGGCGTGCCTGTCCGTACAGGTCGACGCGGCAGCGGCCGAGGAATTGCGCGCAATGCTGGAGTCTGGCGCGCCGACCCACGCAGGACTGCGTGCACGGGTCGAGCAGGCGCTGCGCTGGCTGGACAGCCCACCAGCGGCGGAAGCGCTGGATGAGGCGCGTGCTGCTGCCCAGCTGACTGCCGCGCTGCTCGCGCTGCAGGCCGACGCGCTGCTCGGTATCGAAAGCCCGGCGGAATATCGCGAGCAGCGGCGCGCGTGGCAGATCCAGCGTCTTGCCGACCGCATGTCTGGTGGTGCTGCACCCGACCCGGTCCGTGAACGCAAGCAGTTGCTCGACGGCTGGTTGGTGGTGTGTCCGCTGCACGTCGACGAGCGCGCCGCGCTGGCGCTGCGCATCGAAGCTGCGTTGCTGGCCGACAGGAACTGAGTCGAACGCCGGCGGCTGTGATCAGCGCCGCAGCGAGATATCAACGCCGCTGGTGAAGCGGGCGCCGAGGACGGCTTGTAGGGGGATGCCCGGCGCGCGGCCTGCAATGGCGCGCGCGCTGCCGGGGTGGTTCCTCAGCGGCGGCCGGGAGGACCGCGGCGCTCGCTGGCCAGTTCGACGCGAATGGTCGAGCCGCCATGGGTGGAGCCATTCAATGCGGTGATGGCGGCGCGTGCTTCATGGCCTTCCATCTTCAACTCGGCAAAGCCCTTGCAGGTGCCGGCAAACAGGTCTTTCGCCATCTTCAAGGCATGCACGCGGCCGTGGCGGGTAAACATCTCGTTGAGCGAATCTTCGGTCATCTCGCGCGGCAGTCCGCGCACACTCAAGGTCAGCATTCATAACCCCTAAAAAAAGAAAAGCGCCGGGCCGCGTGGGCGACCCGGCGCGCGTACCGCGACGGGTGCCGCCTCAGAGAGGAACGACGTCCTCTGCCTGCAGGCCCTTCGGGCCCTGGGTGACGCGGAACTGCACCTTCTGGCCTTCAGCAAGGGTGCGATGACCCGTGCCGCTGATCGCGCGGAAGTGCACGAACACGTCCGGACCACCCTCGCGGGTGATGAATCCGAAGCCCTTGGCGTCATTAAACCACTTGACGGTACCAGTCTGACGATCCGACATAAAAACTCCAATGAATTGAATAGGAACTGGCCACCACCCTCGAGGGAGGCGACCTTTCACTGGTGTGCAGGGAGACACAGATGTAGAACGATGGAGCGGATCGAAGATCGGCGCCGCATCGGGCCACGATTCACAGTGACCGTGCAAACACAGCGGGGCGGACACTAGCACGACTTTTCCGGGAAAGCCAATCTTTGTTACTTGTCAACCGCCAGTGGTGCCAATCGGGTGCCTTCATGGATCTGGTCGTCGGGGTCGAGCACCACCGACTGGCCCTCGCTGAGTCCTGACACGATCGCGGTCCTGGGTCCGCTGCGGGCCCCGATCTCCACCGGTACTCCGCGCGCGCGCAGGCTCTCGGCGACGTAGGCGTACCAGCCGCCATCGCGCCGAAACAGCGCCGCACTCGGCGCATTGAGAACGCCCTCGCCCTCGAACACGATGAACTCCACCTCGACCCGGAAGCCGTCGCCGAGCGCCTGCCACTGCGCGCGCGGTGCGTCGAAATCGACGATGACCCGGGTCCGCTGCTCCTCCACCCCGAGTGCCGAGACTTTGGTGAAACCGCCCGGCTCGACGCGCGCTACGCTGGCGGCCAGTGCATCCGGCCCGCCCCAGCGCAGGATGCGGGCGCGCATGCCGCCGCGCAACAGCACCGCGTCGGTGGACAGTGCCTCCACTTCGACCTCGATCGCCGTCGGGTCGCCGATCTCGAGTAGCTGCTGGCCTGCCAATACCGGACCTGCGCTCTCCTGATATCGGCGGATGATCACACCATCGATGGGGGAAGCCAGCGGCAGGCTGGTTCCGCCACCCTGCCCTTCCGCTGCCAGCACCGCACCGGCGCCAGTTTCGCGCTGCTGCGCGGCCTGGGCTTCGGCGACTGCGGCATCCAGTTCCGCATCCGTCTGGCGCGCCGCAGCCACTGCCAGATCGGCTTGCGCTGCCGATACCAGGCCGCGCTCACGCATCTGTCTGCTGCGCTGAAGTTCGTGCGCTGCGAGCACTTGCGCGGACTGCGCTGCGCGCACCCGCTGGCGCGCGGCGCGCACGCTGGCAGCTGCCGCGCCGGCTTCGGAGCGCAGGCGCGATCGAGTCCCCGGATCGAGCAGACCACCGACCGCCGGCATCAGGATCGCCAGCGTCTCACCGGCGCGCACCGTATCGCCCGGCTCGCGATCGATACGCCCGATGGTGCCTGCCAATGGGGCTGCCACCATGTAGCGCTGCCGCAGGCGCGTCTTGCCCTCTTCGGTGAAGGTCTGCACGAAGGGCCCGCGCTGCACGCTACCGAGCATCACGGTGCGCTCGGGCTCGCGCAGTCCGAACGCGGCGAGCGCTGCGATCACAAGCGCCAGCGCGCCGAGCAATATCATGGTCCTGCGCTGCATCGAAAAGATTCCGGATTCGAAGGGCTATTGTCGCTGTCAGCGCCCGCAGATGACAGGGCGGCAGTATCTATTCGCGGGTTTTGAGCACGCCGACCAGATCGAGGCGATCGATCCGGTGGCGCACGACCCATGCCGAGAGCAGGGTCGATACGACCATCGTCAAGCCGGCGAAAGTGTAGGTCGCAGCACTGATGTGCACCGGCACTCGGTACAGTTCCGATTGCAACTGCGAGGACATGTAGGCGCACAGCGCCCAGCCTGCCGCAAAGCCGAGCGGGATCGACACCGCAACCAGCAGGCCCAGCTCGCCGAGCAGGATCCACGACACCTCGCCGCGGGTCATGCCGAGCACCCGCAGACTGGCCAGTTCGCGACCGCGCTCGGACAGCGCGATGCGCGCGGCGTTGTAGACCACGCCGAAGTTGATCACCGCGCCCAGCGCGAGCGACACGAACGCAAACACCAGCAGGCTCGACGCGAGCGTCTCGTAGAAGTTGGCGATCGCCAGCTTGCGCATGCCGATCCCGGCCACCCGCGGGCGGCGTTCGAGGGCAGCGTTGAGCGCCAGTTGTTGCGCGGGATCGACGCGCAGGAACACGCCGGACACCACGTCGCCCTCGCGCAACAGGCGGTTGAGCGCGTCCAGCGTCATGTAGGCCTGCACGCCGATGTACTCCTTGACGGTGCCGGCGATGACCACGTCGACCACCCGCTGGCGCCCCTGCAGCACCTCGACGGTGACTACGTCGCCGGCCTCGACGCCGAGCATGCCGGCCAGGTGGTCGGTCAACACCATGCCCGACTCCGGCAACTGCAGCTCGCGCATCTGCGCGTCCAATGGGCGCTTGAGCTGCGCGTCGGCCAGCAAGCCCTGCAACCCGGTGCGATGACTGCGGGTGCCGAAGCGCAGGCGCACCGGCACGCTGCGGTAGGGCTCGACCTGCAGCACGCCCGGCAATGCGCGCAGCTCGAATGCAGCGCTGCGCGACGTCGCCTCGGTGAAGTCGACTGCCATGTCATTGCGCTGTGCGAGGCGGAACTGCACATCGACCATCCAGTCGATCGAATCCTTCTGGAAGCGCCCCACCATCATGATCGCGCAGGCCAGCGCAAGACCGACCACGCTGAGCAGGGCCTTGAATGGACGGCGCTCCAGATGGCGCACGATCATCCGCGACGGCTGGCCGAGCAGGCGTGCTGGCAGCATCCGCTCGACCAGCGTCCTGCGATAGCGCTCGGGGGCCGGTGGCCGCATCGCCTCGGCCGGCGGCAGGCGCTGTGCCCGCCGCACTGCCTGCAGCGTGCCGACCAGCGAGGCGGCAAGGCTCACCGCGATACCGAGCGCCACGGTGCCGGCGCTGAGGCGGAAATCGAGAAACGGAAACCGGTAGAACTCCTGATACACGCCAGACAGCCAATGACCCAGCGCGATGCCGCCCACGATGCCCACCGCAGTACCGAACAGACCGATCAGGGCGACGATGCCCAGATAGTGCAGCGCGACGCTGGTACCGCTGTAGCCGAACGCCTTGAGGATCGCGATCTGGTCGCGCTGGGTGTCGATCATGCGGCCCAGCACCACGTTGAGCAGGAATGCGGCGACCGCGAGAAAAATGGTCGGGAAAACCGTCGCCATGGTGCTCAGCTGGCGCAGCTCTTCATGCAGGAAGCGGTTCGACAGCTGATCGATGCGGCCATAGGCACCCAGGCCGCCGTAGCGCAGCAGCAATGCATCCAGTGCGGCGATGACCGCCGCTTCGCGGGCATCCGGCAGCAGGCGAATGGCGACCTGATTGAAGGCTCCATCCATGTCGAGCGCGGCCTCCAGCGCGTGGCGACCGATCCACAGCACCGCATAGCGCTTGTAGTCGGGAAACGCGGCTCCAGGCTGGATCTGATAGATGTACTCGGGCGACAGCGCGACGCCCACGATGCGCAAGCGCGTGGCGCGTCCGTACACGATGGCGCGCAAGGAATCGCCCGGTCGTAGCTGCTGCGCCTGTGCGAAGACTTCGCTGATCACCACCTCGTCGCGCGCACCGGGTGCCACGCTGCGGCCCTTCCTCAAGTGCAGTCGGTTCAGCAACGGCTCGCCCGACTCCGGCAGCGAGACCAGCTGCGCGCGGATCGGCTCATCGAAGCCGTCGATCTGCAGCCGCGCTGGTGCAACGAGGCGGGTCTCGACCAGCTGCACGCCATCGATGGCAGCTATCTGCTGGGCCAGCGACTCCGGCGCCCGGCGCGCCGCGCCCCAGACGTCGGCGAGCGCATAGTCGCGATAGAAGCGCGAACGGGTGTCCTGCAGGGATTCATAGGTCGAGCGCGACATCACCAGGTTGGCGATCCCCGCGGCAATCACCAGCGCGATCGCGATCGCCTGGCTGCGCAGGTGCCACAGGTCGCGCAGGCCCTTGCGCGTCAGCGCCTTCACCAGCGCAGATCCCGCGCCGGGGTGCGTTCGGTGTTGACCTGTTCGCGCACGATGCGTCCATCGGCCAGGTACAGCACGCGGTGCGCCATGCGTGCGATGTCGGCGTTGTGGGTGATCACCACCGTGGTGGTGGCAAGCTCGGCGTTGATCCGTTCCAGTGCCTCCAGCACCAGCACGCCGGTGGCCGAGTCGAGTGCGCCGGTCGGCTCATCGCACAACAGTACCGAAGGACGTTTTGCGATCGCGCGGGCGATCGCCACGCGCTGTTGCTGGCCGCCGGAAAGTTGCGACGGAAAATGGTCGAGTCGGTCGCCCAATCCGACCCGGACGAGTGCTTCGTCCGGCGCCATCGGCGCGCTCGCGATCTCGGTGACGATGGCCACGTTCTCGCGCGCGGTCAGGCTCGGGATCAGGTTGTAGAACTGGAATACGAATCCGACGTGCTCGCGGCGGAACGCGGTGAGCTTGCGCTCGTCGGCGCCGATCAGGTCCTCGCCCTGATACCAGACATGGCCCGAGCTTGGCGCATCCAGACCCCCGAGGATGTTGAGCAGGGTCGACTTGCCGCTGCCCGACGGACCCAGCAACACCACGAACTCCCCCGCGGCAAGCTCCAGATCGACCCCGCGCAGAGCGTGCACCTCGACATCGCCCATCCGATAGACCTTGGTCAGGTCGCGGGCTCGGAACACCAGGTCGGCGGGTGGTTGTTGCACTGCGACAGTATACGGAAGCGCTGAACGAGGCATGGGGTGCGCGAGAATTTCTGCGTCGCTGTCTGTCGCGCTGGCATAAACACACCGCACGGGTTTATCGTGCGCGCTGGGGATCAACAAGGAGCACGTTTCATGCGCTACATCGTACTGTTCTGCCTGCTGGGAATCGCCTTGCTGGCACCGACGCCGGCACAGGCCCAGCGTGGCCAGGGAAACACCATCATCCGCTGCGAGTCGGCCGACTTCCGCCGTCAGTTCTGTCCGGCCGAAACCCGCCGCGGCGTGCGCCTCGTGCGCCAGATCAGCAATGCCGACTGCATTCGCGGACGCACGTGGTGGCGCGACGATCGCGGCATCGTGGTGACCGAGGGCTGCGCTGCCGAGTTCGAGCTGAGCTATCGCGACGACGACTACGTCACGCCCCCGGCTTTTGGTGGCGGCGGCTTCGTACGTCCTGAACGCCTGCGCTGTGAATCAAAAGACTTCCGCAGGCGCTATTGCCCGGCCGATATCGGCTTCGGCGCGGCGAGCATCGTGCGCCAGATCAGCGACACCCGCTGCGTGTTCGGGCGCAACTGGTCCTACGACCGTCGCGGCATCTGGGTCGACGACGGCTGCGCTGCAGAGTTCGACATCGGCTATGCGGATACCGCATGGCGCCCGGGCGCCGGTGGCGGCAGTTGGGTGCGCTGCGAGTCGCGCGACTTCGGGCAGGAAGTCTGTGCGGCCCCGCGCAATCGTGGCGTAAACCTGGTTCGCCAGATCAGCCGCGCACGCTGCATCGAGGGCGATACCTGGGGCTTCGATCGCAATCGCATCTGGGTCACTGAAGGTTGCGCGGCGGACTTCGAGATTCGCTGAACTTCGCTTCACGCGGACAGCACAAGCCCGTTCCGGAGCGCGGAACGGGCTTGTTTCACACGCTTGATGGCCGCTCCGCTGCCGTTCAGTCTGGAACCGACACCATACCCGTATCCAAGGCGTCGTATGGAGGTGTCCCATGTCCAGACTGATTGCGGTTCTCGTGTTGTGTCTTGGCTTGGCCGCCTGCGCGTCCCCGGGCTATCGCGATCGCCCATATGCCTATGACGATGGCTACCGGAATTGCGACAACTGCGGCACCGTGGATCGGATCGAGCGCGTATATGGCCGCGACGGCTATGCCAGTGGCTCCGGCGCGGTGCTGGGTGCAATCGTTGGCGGCGTATTGGGCAATACCGTCGGCAAAGGTGACGGCCGCAAGGCGGCAACGGTGGCCGGTGCGGTTGCCGGTGGACTGGTTGGCAACGAGATCGAAAAGGATGGCAATCGCGGACCACGCTACGAGGTCTTCGTGACCCTCGACAATGGTCGCCAGGTGGTAGTCCGGCAGCAGGACCTGGGCCCCGTGCGCGACGGCTCGCGGGTGGTGGTGCGCGATGGCCGCGCGATGAGGATCCGCTGAGCGGCAATCAGCCTTCCGCGGCTGCGATGCGATTGCGCCCTTCGGCCTTGGCCCGATACAGAGCCCGATCCGCCGCCACCAGTGCGGCTGCGGCATCGGACGCTGCGAAGCGCGCAAGGCCGATGCTGACCGTCAGCACGATGCGCACGCCACCAAGGTCCACCGTCATGCGCTCAGTGGCCTCCCGCAAACGCTCGCTGGCCGCTGTCGCGGTGTCGCTGTCGGTGCTGGCGATCGCGAGGAACTCCTCGCCGCCGTAGCGACCGACCATTCCATGCGCGCCCAGATAGGTTTCGAGCAGGCGGCCGAAATGCTGCAGGCAGAAATCGCCGGCGGCATGGCCGAAGCGATCATTGATGGCCTTGAAGCGATCGAGGTCGCACAGGACAAGCACGCCGCTGCGGGCGCTGTCCATATGGCGGTCGAGCGCGCGCCGGTTGGGCAAACCGGTCAACGGATCGTTTTCGGCCAGCGCCTGCGCCAGGTCGCGTTCGCGCTGCAGGCGCAGCGCGCGATCGGCCAGCGCCACCGCCCAGATCAGGCCCTGCAGCGCGCACCCGGCAAGAATGTAGCGATGCGGATCCTCCGGCTGGGGGATTCCCAGCAGTGGCCCGAGACTGAACCATGCCGCGAGCACCACCAGCACCATCCACCCGACCAGGAACGTGCCCGGCATACGGCCGCCGCGCAGCGCGGCATTGACCAATAATGTTGCAATGAACAGCGCGCTGGTCCCGAACAGCGCGTTGATGGCCACGAAGGACGCATGCGCGAGCGCCGGCATTGCCACGATACTCAGCAGGTCGACCACTCCGAGTGCGATCGCGGCCATCGCCAGCAGCCGCGCAAAGCGTGCCGAACGCGGATTCCGGCGTCCTATGCCACTGCCCGCGAGTAACAGCTCCAGCGCAGCCCACGCCGCCAACGCCGCAGCCAGCACGCCGAGTGCGGCAATCCGCTCGGGTTCGATCCCGAACGCAGTGGCGCTGCGGAACGCCACCGGGTGGCGCAGCCACAGTGCCGCAAGCATCAGCGCAAGATAGAGCGCATAGGCCAGATACATCCGATCGCGCAGCGGGAACAGGAATGCAAGACTCAGCAGGACCAACGCCACCAACACTGAACTGAAGCCCGCGTCATAGACCCAGTCGGTGCGCTCGGCGGCCAGGAATGCCGGCAACGATTCCACTTGCGGTTGCGGAAACGTACCGAGGCTGGACTCGATCGCCAGCCACCGCCGCTGCTCGACAGCACCAGGCATCTCGAGCGGAACGGTCAGCCCGCGCGTGCCGATCTGCTCATCCGCGGCTGCTGCCCCACGCGGGATTCGCGCCAGGACGTTTCCCTCCAGATCGAGTATCCAGATGCGCTGGCCGCGATCGCGGACGAACACCAGGAAATCGGGAACCACGGGCTGTTGCGGTCGATGGCCCAAGGCGTGCCAACGCAGCGAACGGCGCTGCGACTGCGGGTCGCTGCTGCGTTCGGCTGCCACCGCGTCGGCGACTGCGGTAGGCGGGTCCTGCGCTCGAACCTCCAACGACCAGCCAGCCTCGACCGTAGCCAGCGGTAGCAGGAACACAAACAGCAACCATCCGATCTTGAATCCCACCATGTCGCGACCCGCCCGAACGCTCTCCACGATAGCGCCGGGGCACTGCGCTGGTGCAAAGTTTCATCACCGGCTCCATCGCCGGCGCTACCATCGGTCGGATTCGGGAGCCGAGCGCATGTCCAGCGTTGTCCACTACCGCGCCTGCCCGCTGTGCGAAGCGATCTGCGGACTCGCCCTGCGCACCGAAGATGGCGTGCTGACGGCGATCCGCGGCGATCCGCACGACCCTTTCAGCGCGGGCCATATCTGCCCCAAGGGCAATGCGATCCTCGACCTCGAGTCCGATCCCGATCG